>JAKAVW010000099.1 GCA_021827445.1 Pseudomonadota bacterium | reverse complement strand
GGTGCCCACGATCAGCGGAATCACTGCCCACGATCGCCGGAATGCGCAACAGGTAATGGTTGTTAATCAGGCTGCTGCCTCACGCGGACGCGTTGTGCGTCAGATTTTCACTCAATGAATAGCGCGTAGGAACGATGATACCCGAAACTGTCATTCTCTATCTGTTCGTAGCCGCATCCTTGTTGGCGGTGGTGGCCAACCGACTACGCATACCCTATACGGTGGCCCTGGTCTTGGGCGGATTGATACTGGGAACGCTCCATCTGTTTCCAACGCCGGTCCTGACGCATGATCTATTGTTCTCCATCTTTCTGCCGGGACTGGTTTTTGAGTCGGCGTATCATCTGTCCGCCAGCGCTTTATGGCGCGATCGCCTGGCTATTTTTGGTCTCGCCGTGCCCGGTGTGCTGACATCCATCGTGGTGACGGCATTCGTATTTCTCTGGACCAGTCGTTATTTGCCCGATTTGGCGGCAGTGACCATGCCGCTCGGTGTCGCCCTGGTATTTGGCGCAACCGTCGCTGCGACGGACCCGATCTCGGTTGTGGCCATTTTTCGCGAACTGCAGGCACCACAACGGCTCACCTTTCTGGTGGAGAGTGAAAGCCTGCTGAATGATGGAACGGCTATCGTCTTCTTCACTTTGTTTCTGGCGATAGCGATGGGAAAACCCGTGACCGCTTCCGCCCTGGCAGTGAAGTTTCTGGCCGTGGTGGGTGGCGGCGTCTTGATCGGGGCCATCATCGGGTGGCTAAGTTCAGAGGTCATCAAACGCGTCAATGATGGCATGGTAGAGATTACCTTCACCATACTCGCCGCGTATGGCAGCTTTCTGGTTGCCATGCAGTTGGGTTATTCCGGGGTCATCAGTACGGTCGTGGCTGGCCTGATCTGTGGAAACTATGGTGCCAAAAGGGGCATGGCTCCCTCGGTCAGGCTCGCAGTGAATACTTTTTGGGAGTACATCGGTTTTGCGCTGAATTCCCTGGTATTCCTGCTGGTGGGCCTCACCATTCGCTTGCCTGATTTACTACGGATATGGCCCTTGGTGATAGCGGCCTATGTGGCCATCACCATCGCCCGAGGGGCAGTCATCTATAGCATGGGGACTTTGCTGAGCCGGTCGCACGCGCGCATGCCGTGGTCGTGGAATTTTGTGCTGATCTGGGGCGGCATTCGCGGCGCTTTATCCATGGTGCTGGTCTTGAGTCTTCCACAGCACTTTCCCTTCCGGGAAATGTTGATCAATCTCGTTTTTGGTGTGGTTTTGTTGACCATTTTGATTCAGGGCCTCAGCATATCGCCGGTAGCCCGCGCCTTGGGGGTACTCAGCCGCAGGCACCTTCCCGCCGATTTCGAGATGCAGCGCATGCGCCTTACCTTGGCGCAAATGGGGGTCCGGGAGATTGATCGGTTGCGTCAAGAGGGCGTGCTGGATCCGCAGGCGCTCGATGCTTTGGCTACGCACTATAGCCAGGAAAGCGAAGACGCTAAAGACAGGCTCTCAAAGCTCGATATTGCTGATGAGGATCGTTTCCGCACTGAATTTTCTCGCTTGTATCGACGGCTGCTGACCATGCAGAAACAGCGACTGCTGGACGCACGTCAAGAGAGTCTCATAGGGCACGAGAATTTTGAGCGGCTGACAGCAGATATCGATGCCGGACTGCTGGAGGTTGAGACTAATATTGATGGGGTGATAGAGCGCTTACTGCTGCCGGATCAAGTAGCCATGGAAAAGAAATTGCCCTGAATTTTGGAGTTATATGCTATTGCCTTTCAAATAAGTATGGGTCCTTCGGAACTAGCCGTTCTGCAGCGGCAGCTATGTCTACCACGGCCAGCCCAAACGGCTCCTGCTCTATCCCCTCGAACCACAGGCGAGTGTCTGGCTGGCCCAGCCGCAGCCGCAATCCGAATGGACCCAAACGCCTATGCAAACCGTCACCTTGAGCGACGCGAAAATGGAAGGCTTGAGGTACCCTGAATCTCGTGGACACTATCGATTGGATATAATGGATCGAGGAGGATTTTATGGGGAAGAAAGTACAGAGCTATACGGCCTAGCCGTTGCTTAAAGGTGTTGGTGATTTGACTGCAGGCCGCACCAATATTGGGTTTGCGGCCTTTTTATTGAAGAAAAAATCTCCGCCGATGGCAAATCTTCTGAGAACCAAGCTACGAGTGGGTTTGCGGGAATCAAGGCACCAAAAACCAACGCCTTTAAGCAACGGCTAGAAAAAATGGCTGCGTACTTTGCCAAGAAATCGGTATGGTCCCAGTTTGAAATGGCGCCATTACGCCGCCCTTCGGTGGCACTATACAGCCCGTCGTAAGGTCCGCGCGTGTCCACCGGCTGACCGCGAGATGTACCCGTAACGGGCCTTCGGGGAAAAACCTTGGCCGCGTACCAGATGCAGGGCCAGTTCGCCGCCCAGTTCCGTGCAGAGTTTTACACGGGGCGACACGACGTCGCCACACTGTGCTGATCATCGAGACTGAATTGCGGCCTTGAGGGTGTCTGTGATACCGGACACCCTACCGGCTACGAGGCCTTTTGCGCTTCAGTCTCCCTGGCCGTGTAGGGAGTACGGTTATTACTCAAATTCGCCGACCCCAAAAAGCCAACAAGAAAAGAGGGGTCAGCTGCAGCATCGTGTGCCATGTACCATTTCACGGCATGACTATTATCTAGGTCATCGGAACGCGAACACCCCGCAAGAGCGGTTATTACGAACAACGCGATGAGGAGCTTATTCATGACGACGCCCTTTTCAATTGTCATAGGATCAGTTGCTCTCACTCTTGACCCAAGTGCCATCACATACAGTGACGGATGGTTTGACTGCTTCGATACGGCTAACCAACCATCAAGATGGGCTGCGATAACGCAAGCTGGCGCATGTCAGATGGTGGCATGGCGTGATGGAGGATAGCCGCGAACACCTCACCCCAGCGCGCTTTGGTTATTCATCGTGCTTGCACAGCGCCTCAAAAGTAGCATGGTTCCATGTATTGTCTACGCTGGGAGCACTGTACATAGGGTCATCGGAATCCTGGCAACTTGGAGAAGGGATGTGGGACCCTTTCCCGTTCGCTCCACAGATCCAGTGTCGGAAGATGTTGCTTGACCGTAAAATACCAGCGACCATCAGTATGATCCCAATCAGTTGATCGAAAATTCGCTTTGCACACCCGGGTTATTGAAGGAGTTCGACATATTTGGCTACAGTAGCAGGACCGTCCAACTCCCAAGTCAGATCTGGAATTTAACCTTCATCCCAGCAAGGCACCAAAGACAACACTGTTAAAGCTATTTATTGCCGCAGACACCAGATTCCTCGCCCCGAGGTAAATGATCTTACAACTAGTACGGATACTGTTACATGCGGCAAATTGTCGCACCCTCATCGCTTTGCAATGCCTCGTTACAGCGAGGGGTGGCTGCATTGTCAGATACCGGCTTGAAGGGCGCTATGCAAGCCCAAAGTTGGGGTCGAATGGCCGCCTGGACTTGAGGACACCAAAGGCCAAATGTAAGAGCCTACGCATGGCTGCGACCACCACCTGCATAGTCGTTTACCTCTGGCCAGTAGCCGATCGCAAAAGGCTGCAATAGCGGGGTTATGCCGCTTGGCCACCACCGCCGGCAGATAAAGCGCCGTGCGCAACAGGGCATTCCCCGCCTTGGCGATAGGAGTCTTTCCCGCCCATTGGCCGGACTGACGGATGCAGGGATTGAGGCCGGCATAGGCGACCACCTGTTTGACAGAGCGGAATCGGTCCAAAGGGCAGAGAAAGGCCAGCAAGGTGGCGGCTGTGTTGTCCCCAATACCGGGAATACTGGACAGCAGCTCCTTCTGTTTTTTGAGATGCGGGTGTTGATCGATGTGGCTCTGGATTTGCTGACGTACCTTGTCGATTTGTTGCTGTATAACGGCCAGGACAGTCTCCACAGACTCCCGCGCTGGGCCCTCGGTGGCTTCCAGGCGGTTGTTTTCCATCGTCTGCAGTGTCAGGAGATCCTCCAGACGATGCACCAGGGCCTGGAGGATCACGATCTCTTCGGCCGGCGGCACCCAGGGTGCAGGGCGGTGCATCTGGCAATACCGGGCAATGAGCCGGGCATCGGCCTTGTCCGTCTTGGCCCGGGTCAGTTCTGTCTTGCCAAAGGCATGAATCTGGGCTGGGTTGACCACGCTGACGAACTGCTGTTGCGCCAGAAAGCGCGCCAAGTCCCGCCCATAGGCGCCCGTAGTCTCCATGCAGAGATGGGCCTCTCGGGCGTCGTGCCTGGTCAGCCACTCCAGGAACTGCCGATAGCCTACGGGGGTGTTGGGGAAGACTTTACTGCGATACTTGTCTTCAGCGTTCAGAAGGGCTACATCGAATCACTACTGTCCGGAGATTTAGTCGAATAAATTCAACTGGTTAGAATTTCCAGGTTCGCAAGGTACGTCGCCTATATTTTCAACTATCTGATTTATAGTCGATTTCTCAAATAGGGCAAGGCTTAAGGCCTGAAGCATAGTGTAGAGGGAAGCATCAATATGCAGTCTTTTTTTGACAATGGCGACCAATACATAGACGGATATAGCAATCCATATCTGCGTACGCACCGCATTTTCTGACGTGCCAAAGAAGGCCTTGATACGGAGGTGCTGTTTGATCCACTTGAAAAACAGTTCGACCTGCCAACGGCTCTTATAAAGCTGTGTAATGGTTATGGCTGGCAGATCAAAATTGTTCGTGAGGAAAACAAAAAGACGATTCTGCTCTGCGTCGTAGAATTTGACGCGACGCAATGGTACCGGATAGCTATTTTGCGTGTTTGCGCCAGTCATTACGATGGTTTGGTCACAACGTAAGCCAGTTTCCTTGTTGATCTCATGTGAATATAGACGGCGATATTGCAGGTTCTTTTTGGCACGAATGACGAAGAACGCCTGGGCGTTATGGAGGTGATAGAGGCGGGAAAAATCGATGAACCCACGGTCCATCACATAGAAGCTTCCAGGCTCGTAGATTAAGTGATCGAGAACGTGAATATCATGAAGTTTGCCATCCGAAATCAGGATGAAGCTTGGAATATTACCTCGTAAATCCAACAAGGTATGCAGTCGCACGGCGGCCTTGTTCTTGCGGAAACGTGCCCAGGGAAAGAGAGATAAACACAGATCAATAGTCGTGGTATCCAGTGCATAGACGGTGTTATCTATATCGACGGAGAAACTGTCACCAGTGTAAAGTTTGCGGGCAATTTTAATGAGTGCAAGCGCGAAGTCTTCGTAAATACGGGCATCACGGGTTTCGTTGGCATCGGCCAGTGTGCTTCTGGATACACGTCCGCGAATGCCGAGATGGTACAGCTTACTGTTATGGGCGCGGAGGCAGATCTCGATATCGCGCAGGCTTTCACGATAGGTCAACTGAGCAAACGCCATACAGGTGAATTGGTCAAAATGACTGAATTTTAGCACAGGATATTTACTGGGATATTTTGCAACACAACGACGAAATGTATGCATAGGCAGATGGTCGAAAAGTTGTGCTATAACCAGTTTTCCGAAATTCATGGGCGCTCCGAAATTAAAAATGAGCCATTTTGCGCCATTTTCAAATCGGTGACATCCACACGGGCACTTTTTTTGTTGTATTTCAGGTGGTTGCTAAGGTGTCTGGGTCAAATCTCCGGACAGTAGTGACATCGAATTTGGCTTTGGCCACGTCAATGCCAAGGACTAGGGTGGGATGGGTCATGCCAATCTCCGTGCGCCGGTCAAAACCGGCAAAGTGTTGTGAATGAAAGAGTCATACGTTGAAGGCTTAGCCAGCCACGGCGGCCCCGAGTCATGCGTCAACAACCGCAAGGGTGTGGGCGAAGCGTTGACAGGGGGACGCGCAGGCCGGGTATTGAGCCGCGTAATACATGCCCCGCACCGCCTGGTGCGGGAGGTCCGGGGTGCCGAGGCTGTGGAGATAAGCCGAAGGCCACACCGGCGCTGCCGCATTGGCGAGGCAGCGCCGGACCCCGCGCGGTCACAGACCCCGCGCACGCGCGGAAACACTTTGCTCGGGAACCGGGAGATCCCGCGTCCTTCTGCATCGCGCTGGGAAGCGACGAATGCAGAGCGCATCGTGAAGCCCAAGGGCGTACGACGATGAGCCACAGGCGTGGGAAGTCGGACTGCTGCGTAGTACCGAAGAAGCTGCCGAACAAAGCTGCGGGTGCAACTCCCGAGGTGGCGGAGGTGGTGGAGGGAAGGCGGCGGGCCAAGGGAAATGCCATCGCGGCGCGCATGTCCCGCAGATCGATGCGGACATACGACATGGGAACCGCGCTCGATGGCATACGACAGACGGCAAGAGGCCGCCGTGGTGCGAAGTTCACCGGACTGCTGCACCACATCTACGCGGTCGAACGCCTTGAGGCGGCCTACCTTGCGCTCAAGCGCGACGCGGCTGCCGGGGTGGACGGCCAGACCTGGCAGTCGTACGGGCGGGACTTGCAGAGCAATCTGTTGGAGCTGTCCGACCGGCTGGCCCGAGGGGGCTACCGGCCCCAGCCTGTCAAGAGGGTGTACATCGACAAAGCCGACGGCAGCAAGCGCCCCCTGGGCGTGCCCGCGCTGGAGGACAAGATCGTCCAGCGCGCCACGGTCGAAGTCTTGAACGCCATCTACGAGCAGGACTTCCTCGGGTTCAGCTACGGCTTCCGGCCGGGGCGCAGCGCGCACAACGCGCTGGACGCCGTGAGCGTAGGGGTGGGGGCCAAGCGAGTGAACTGGATACTCGATGCGGACATAGCCAAGTTCTTCGACACGATCGAGCACGACTGGCTGGTCAAGTTCATCGAGCACCGCGTGGCTGACGCGCGCGTGGTGCGGCTGATCAAGAAATGGCTGCACGCGGGCGTGCTGGAAGAGGGTAGAATCACGCAGAGTGAGCTGGGGACGGTCCAGGGCGGGAGCAACACGCCACAGACACTAAAGGTAACTTTGTTTTCGAACGGCAGATCGCTTTGAATCGTTTGGATTCGGTTCTTGATAATAGACACAAGAAGTAATATTGTTATGGCATATGTCGCGATCCAGTCATACACAAAGAGCTCAACATCTGAACGCTGCGTTCGATCTACTCGCCCAAGGTTCCAGTCTCAGCGAAGCCGCCGAGAGGATGGCCTTGCGATTCGGTCTCTCACGTCGCCAGGCCTATCGCTATCTGCAGGAAGCCCAGGAAATACAGCATCCTGTTTCTGTTCCTTCACCAGTCATCCCCGTCACAATCAAAATTTCTGTGGACGTGGCAGAGCAGCTCCGTGCCTATGCGCGTACCAGTGGACTGACCATAGGCGAAATTGTTGCGCGTTCGGTAACTCTATTTCTGGGTCCGCCTGGGGAGTCCCGTGGCTAGGCGCCCACAGCGCCCCTACGAAATCCATCTTGAACCGGTATTTGACCGGCTCCTGGCAGCAAAACTGGCACAGGTGTATGACATTCTGGTTCCTGAACAGGTGCGTCGCACTGGCGTATCTTCGGGAAAGGTAGGAGAGGCACATGAAGACGGCAGCCATCTACGCACGGGTATCCTCCACCCAGCAGAAGGAGGAGAAAACCATCAACAGCCAGACAGCGGCGCTGGTGGCGTTCGCCAAAAGCGAGGGGTACAGCGTACCGGATGAATGGATATTTGAAGATGCCGGCTACAGTGGCGCCAGTTTAGTCAGACCGGGGCTGGAACGTGTACGGGATTTGGCCGCGGAGGGTCAAATACAGGCCATACTGGTGCTCGCCCCGGATCGGTTGAGCCGTAAATATGCATACCAGATCCTGCTTATTGAGGAGTTGAGCCGGAACGGCGTGGAGACGGTCTTCCTGAAGTCTCCCCGCAATGAGACACCGGAAGACCAATTGCTGCTGCAGTTCCAAGGCATGATCGCTGAATATGAGCGCGCACAGATCTTGGAGCGATCACGACGTGGAAAGCGCCATCGCGCCCGGCAGGGCGAAATCAGCGTGCTGGGAGGGGCACCCTATGGCTATCGCTACATACGGAAGCAGGATATGCAGGCCGCCTATTATGAGGTGATAGAGACCGAGGCTGCGGTGGTGCGTCAGATTTTCGCGCTGTATACGATCACCGGCCTTAGTATCGGCGCCATTGCCCGCCAATTGAGCGAGAAAGGGATAACCACGCAACGGGGTGGAGCGCGATGGGAACATTCGGTAATCTGGGCCATGCTGCGTAACCCCGCCTACTATGGCAGGGCCTGCTTTGGTAAAACCCAAGTTGCAGAACGTGTCCGGATTACCCGGCCCACGCGATTACGGGGAGAACATGCTTCGCCCAGCCACGCTCACCTTGATCTCCCGCGCGATCAGTGGATTGAAATCCCGGTACCACCATTGATCAGCGAGACGACCTTCGCGCTGGCTCAGGAACGCCTGGCGGATAACAAGAAGCATGCGGCCCGCAGAACCTTGGAACCAAGTATTATCCAGGGCTTAGTGAGCTGCCGCCAGTGTGGATACGCATTATACCGAACCTCTACCCGGACCAGCGCCCGCAAGATATCCTACTACCGTTGTTTGGGATCAGACGCTTGGCGCTATGAAGGACGGCCGCGTTGCGATCAACGTCCCATTCGGCAAGATTTACTGGATGAACTCGTTTGGTCTGAGGTGGTACGGCTACTCGAAGACCCCACACTCATTGAAACAGAAATCAGCCGAAGGTTAGATGCCGCACGGGACGCCGCGCCGACCAAGCGCCAACAGGATGCGCTGAATCGTGACTTGATCCGTGTACAAAAAAGCATGGAGCGATTGTTGACGGCTTATCAGGAAGCGCTATTGTCTCTGGAGGAGTTGCGGCAACGCATGCCTGATCTGCGGCAGCGTGAGCAGCGGCTGCGCGCCGAGCTACAGTCTTTGAATGCCCAATCAGCAGATCGAGCTAATTATTTGCGGCTGACGCAAACACTGTCTGCCTTCCTGGGTCGGTTGCGGGAAAGCGCTGACACCCTGGATATCAAAGAGCGTCAACAAGTTGTGCGATTAATCGTCAAAGATGTGGTGGTCGGAAAAGATACGATTATGATTCGCCACTCCATCCCCACAACACATTCATCACCTGTTAGTGGCGCTGACTCATCCTCACTGCAGTCGCTGAAAGGGGATCCCTCCAGTGAAAGTTACCTTTTGCGTTCGGGGCGTGATCAGCCCGCTGCTGGCCAACATCTACCTGCACTACGCGTTCGACCTGTGGGTGAATCAGTGGAGGGGGCGCCATGCCCGAGGCGACGTGATCGTCGTGCGCTACGCCGACGATTGGGTGGCCGGATTCCAGTTCCGGGGGGATGCCGAGCGCTTTGAGCGCGCGGTGGCCGAGCGGCTGGGCCAGTTCGGGCTGAAGCTGCACCCCGACAAGACGCGGCTGATCGAGTTCGGGCGCTTCGCCCGCGACAACCGAGGCCGCCGGGGACAGGGCAAGCCGCAAACCTTCGACTTCCTGGGCTTCACGCATTGCTGCGGGAAAACCCGGAAGGGAAAGTTCATGGTACTGCGGCTGACCAGTGCCAAACGCCTGCGAGCCAAACTGCAGGCGGTCAAGCTGGAGCTCATGCGGCGCATGCACCGACCCATCAAAGAGCAGGGCCAGTACCTGCGCGCGGTGGTGGCCGGCCATGGCCGTTACTTCGGCGTGCCCGACAACGGG
>JAKAVW010000098.1 GCA_021827445.1 Pseudomonadota bacterium | reverse complement strand
AGCAGGTTGGTATAACAGCCAGCGCCGGCGTCACCACCTATCCCCATGACAACGTCGATCCCGTTGAGCTTATCCACCACGCAGACCAGGCGGTCTATCGCGCCAAGGCGGCCGGTGGAAATTGCTGGACCTATTACGATCACGCGGACGATGAGCGCCGGCGCTCCGCCCAACACCTGCGCGGTGAACTGGAGCGTGCACTGGCAAAACAGGAGTTCGTCCTCTACTGGCAACCCATCATCGACATGCAAAGCGGCCTTTGCGTTGCGGCCGAAGCATTGATCCGCTGGCAGCACCCTGAGCGCGGTCTGCTCCTGCCCGACAGCTTTCTGGATGTCGCGGAGAACTCTACGGTCATGCAGCGCATTGGGGCGTGGGTTATCCATAACGCCTGCCAACACGGCGAAACCTGGGCCAAGCAGGGCATGGTCCTTGACATCCAGATCAACCTCGCTGCTCGCCAGGTAGAAAACCATCGTCTCTGCGACGACTTACGCCGCGCGCTGGCGGACTGCCCCGCACTGTCTGCAGAGCGCATCTGTCTGGAGCTGGTTGAACGCATCGCGCTGCGCGATATTGCCAAAACCGCCAGACTGATCAGTGACTGCCAGAGCCTTGGTGTGCGCTTCGCCCTCGACGACTTTGGAACAGGGCCTGCCGCACTGCAATACCTGCTCGAACTCGGCTGCAACCAGATCAAAATCGACCACAGCTTCGTCATTCCCATGGCCGGGAGTCAACGTCACCAACGGATGATTCAGGCCATGATCCAGATGGCCCATGCGCTGGGCGTAACCGTCACCGCCGAAGGCATTGAGAACATGGAGAGCGCCAACCTCCTGCGCCAGATGCAGGCGGACCGAGGACAGGGATATGGCATCGCCAGGCCTATGTCGGCATCGGGTTTTGCCACATACTGGCTACACAATACCGCTGCGGAAAAGCCCGCATCATGACGAAGATTCTCGTTTTACAGCACCATCCGGAAGAAGGGCTAGGTAGCCTGCAACATATTCTTGCGGCACAGAAACACCAAACGGAGGTGCATCGCCTTGATCTGGGCGTGCCGGTTCCCGATGATTTGGCTGACTATGGCGCTTTGATCATCATGGGCGGGCCCATGAGCGTCCACGATACCGACCAGTACCCGTGGTTGCTCACCGAGCAACAAATTATTCGCCGGGCAATTGGCGAAGAACTCCCGGTCCTGGGACACTGCCTCGGCGGGCAACTGATTGCCCGTGCGCTGGGCGGCCAGGTAACCCCTAACCCGGATGGCCCGGAAATCGGCTGGTGGCCGGTCACCAAAACCCCGGAAGCAATGAGCAGCGACTGGTTACAAGAGCTTCCCGACTCGTTTACACTCTTTCACTGGCATGGCGAAACTTTTTCCCTGCCATCCGGTGCGGTGCCGCTGCTCTCCAGCGACTTTTGTGCCCAGCAAGCCTTCGCTATTGGTAAACACTGTCTGGCCCTTCAGGGCCACCCGGAAGTCACCCCCGCCATGGTGCAAGCCTGGACGGAAAGCATGGCGGATGACCTGCAGCAAACCGGTGCAGGCATACAGTGCAGCAGGACTATTCACGACCATCTGGAGCACCGATGTGAAGCGTTGCTGGGCAGCGCCACGGCAATCTACCGCCCGTGGCTAGGGCAGTTGCGCTGATAGAGCCAGCGCTACCCGGTCTTGATCATTTCCGCAATCAGCAAACGGTGCAACCATCGGTCGCATGGTCAGCCGCAATCGGCAAGTCACTACGCCGCATTCAAGGTCGCGCGATGGCCTGCCCGACATACTGCCCTATCCAGTGTTCTATCTCTTCCACCTCACGGAGATGTCCATAAAGGCCTATGCGTGCCGAGAATTTAGTGACTGCAGCGCCTTTGGTCCGCAGGGTGATAAGAATGGCGTTACCCTCTGAATCATAGCCATGCACTTCGACAGTATCGGGGCTGGTCTGCTTGGACCCGGTAAACTGCATCCCCGCCTGAGGTAAGGCTTTCTCAGTTGCGGCAGTAACCACGCTGAGCGATGCGGGGTAATAAGTATAATACGGCACCGGGTTAACTTGCGGGGCCCAGCTGGCTGTACATCCACTCAGCCCGAGAGCCAGCACCACAGAGGCCGCCGCGAGGCGTGATGATAATCGGGTCATAGCATTCTCCATAGCAAACCACGAGGTCGGTCCGGGGAGTGGACCATCGCTCCATACTATACCGCAAAAGGTGGCGGCGGGGATTCATCCTGCAAACCCTCAAGACGGTGAAGTATAGGAGACACTCTGCCCGGAACAGCCATTGCGATTGGCAGGACTGTACCTAGTTGACTACACTAGCATCCTTGTGGAGCTTGGCACCATAATAAGCACCTAAATACTATACGAGGAGATGATGACCATGAAGACAGCACGCTGGTTGATGATTGCAACATTACCCCTTGCATTAGTGGGCTGCGCAAATAATCCCTATGCCAGCAATAGCACCACCGCCAATACGGCGGGAGGTTCCCTGCTCGGTGCCGTGGCCGGCGCAGTTATCGGCAACCAGACGGGTGCCCCGCTGGCGGGCGCCGCCATCGGGGCCGGGTTGGGCGGACTTGCCGGTTATGGTATTTCTCACAGCCAACAACAGGCACCGGCACCACAGCCTGGTTACTATGCAGCGCCACAGGGCAATGTACCGTGCCCCGCCGGCTACGTGTGTACACCGACAGCGCCGCAATACCAGCAGGCACCCGCCTGTCCGCCGGGATATACCTGCTACCATCGATAAGCCGGAGCATGACGGTAGTCCAAGCGTTCGGCATAACGTCCGGTTGTCCCGCTACAATCTATACCTGGGCGCCTGGCCGAGAGCAACGGCGTACCGCCGCGTGCCGGAGCCGCACCAGGCATTACCCCTGCCCCGCATCTCCGGCAAAACGGCCCGTGCCTATACCGCTATGCAACAATTTGCGCCGCATGCATACCTGAATTGAGGGCACCATACCCAAGCTGCCGCTGCGGAACGGATCGAGCTCTCAGCATCGGCAAGCACACCAATCAAATCCGCCTAGTTACCGCCCCCTTCTGACCAAATTTCCGCCTGCGCCGTCGTAATTTGCGGGGCGCGCAGTTTGCAAACCGACTTGCCGCACCACTCCGGTCCGATATCCAATTGTTCCAGCGCGTGCTCCATGGTCACCCGGAATACCGGCGCCGCTTCCACCCCGCCAAAATTCCAGAACTTGTCGCTGTCACGCAGCGTCACCGCCATTACCAGACACGGGGCATGGCCTGGCGCGAAACCCACAAACGTCGCGTTCGTCCGGTGATGAAAGAATCCATCGTGACCATTGGCGAGATCCGCCGTCCCAGTCTTACCGGCTATCGCATAGCCGGGAATGGCAGCGAGAACACCCGTCCCACTGGGCTCGGCAACACTGCGCAACCAGCGCCGCAAATCGTTGGCCACCCAAAGCGGCATTACCCGGCGGCGAACAACCGGTTCGCCCAGTACCAGCGAGGGTCGGATGTGATAACCACCGTTGGCAATAGCCGCATAAGCGTCGGCCAGTTGTAACGTCGTCACCGAAATCCCGTAACCGATGGAAATGGTTGCATGACGTGCCTTGCCCCAACTCTGCCAAGCCGGCAGAACGCCCGCCGTGCTGCCAGGCAGTCCGATTTGCGGCACTTTCCCGAAGCCCACCGCGTGGTACATATCATAAAGCGCCCGGCGCGGCGTCTTGAGGGCGATCTTCGCGGTCCCGATGCAACTGGAATACTTGAGAATATGCTCAATATTGAGGGTGTGGTGGGGCACATCATCGGTGATGGAATAGCCCTCCACCCGGAGTGGATGGAAGACATTAAAACGTGCTGCCGGGCTGATGCTATGGGTCGCCAGGGCCGCCGCAATGGCAAAGGGTTTGATCACCGACCCCGGTTCAAAGGCCTGATGGACTGCGTTATTGACGTAATCCACAGGATTGCTGCAGCCGCCGATGTCATTAGGGTTGCAACTGGGTACGCTCACCATGGCGAGCACCTGTCCGGTACGTACATCCATCACTACGGCGGAACCATTGGACGCGCCGAAATGGCGCTGAGCGGCGAGCAGAGTCATATAGGCCCAGTACTGAATCTGCGGATTGATGGTGAGCTGCAAGGCGTGGCCCGCGTGGGGGAGACGCACCACCCGATCAACATGGAGGATCTGGCTATGACCGTCTTGCAGCACCAGCTCCTTGCCGGGCTGCGCCGCCAGCCAGCTATTATAACCAAGCTCTAGGCCTGTCCCGCCCTGGTGGCGCATATCCACCAGACCCAGCAAGGGTGCCGTTACCGCCCCCAGGGGATAGTAACTGCGGTTGGTGGCTTGCACATAAATACCCGGCACCTGCAGGCGCGCCACCGCGGCGCCCAGCGCCGGTGGCACCTGCCGTAATATATACGCATAATCGGCGCCACCGCTGGCCACCCGCTGCGCAAAATCCGCGGGAGTCAGGTGTAGCGTCCGGGCCAGCGCAGCCCAATGGTTACGATGCTTATCCAGAATGGCAGGGTCTGCCCAGAGGGTAACCGCTTTTACGTTGACGGCCAGCGGAGTACCATCCCGTGCGGTAATAATGCCGCGCTCACTGGGCAAAGGGAGCGCCCGCAGGTAGCGCATTCGCCCCTGGGAACGCAGGGTGCTCTGCTCAAAAAACTGCAGATGGAAATCACGGGCCAACACCACCGCAAAACCAATGAGGATGACAGCAATGAGCCAGCGGGCGCGGCGCGCTGGCAAGACACGAACCACTGGACCTGGACGCGTCATTCTTGCCCCGTAAACAGGCCTTGGTTACAGACCATAGTAAACTCTGATGGAACTCCGACAGCAATGAGACGACGTTTGACCCCGGAAGTTCCGGGCCTCATCGCTGTTTCAACAAATTTCTCGTTCAATGCATGAGAAAAGCCTAATAACCTTCTGCCTTACTTGAACTTTCTTGAGATTATGACCTAGAATGCCAAAGTATTTCCAGACGGAGGCTGTGCCTCACCATGCGCGTACGGCATCATCTTCAGATTTTCAGATTGGGCGCTCTAGGCTTCGCCGCTGCAGCGCTGGCAGGCTGCGCGAGTATACCCGATCATATGGCTGACACCCCCGGCAGAGGCTACAGTCCGGCCATGGCGGGTTCCGCCTATTCCACCGGACAGGCGTGCTACGCACCAGCGCCCAACCTTCAGGCAGCCTATAACCAGCCCTACGAGATCAATGGAGACTGGTATCATCCCATGGGTGACGATGCCGGATTTTCCGCAAATGGCATCGCTTCCTGGTACGATCAGCAATCTTCCAGCGCCGTAACCGCCATGGGTACCGCTTTTCACGCCCGGCAAATGACGGCTGCCAGCCGGACGCTGCCCTTGCCCTCCTGCGCACGCGTCACCAATCTGGAGAATGGACGCAGTGTCGTGGTACTGGTCAACGATCGCGGCCCCTTCGTGAGCGGCCGGATCATGGATATGTCTTACGGAGCGGCCAATCAGTTGGGTATGCTCAATCAGGGCACAACGCGGGTACATATTCAGGTGATTCCCAGCGCTCTCAGCCCCGGCACACAGGTTCCCCAAGTATTACCTGTGGCACAACGTCGTATCGTACCCAAGATGGCGCCCATACCCGTACCGGTCTTGCACACGCCGACGGCGATATCCGTGCCTGCCTATACACCCCCTCCCACCACCAACCTGACGGCCGTAGTAAACGACACTTTTGCCAACAGTCCTGTCCGCGCCATACCTGCCACGGCCCAGAAGACCCTTCCCGCTCCCATTTCCCCGCGTCGGGAGACCGTTGCCCACACTTTACCGCAGTGGCGGCAGACACCGCGGCCCGAGCAAATCTATCTGGAAACGGCAAGCCCCATGCAGATGCAAACCGCTGTCCGCGAGCGCAGCAAATTGCAAGATTTCGGCATCAGCACCGCACACATGGTGCCAGTATCCTCCACGACCCCGGGCGGGCTATATAAAATCAAGATCGGTCCAATGGCCCCCACCACCGCCCCGGAAGACTATGTGGCCAGCTTGCAACGTCTGCGCCTCGGCACTTTTGTAGTCAGCGAGCAGCGTGGTTAAAAGCATCCGCGCTCGATTTGCGCAACGGTGGCTCTCGACGTTCTCCCAATATGGCCCAGACCATCAGGATGATCCAGGCAATGCCCGACCAGCCCAATACAATATTCAGGATCAGCACCCACAGAAAATGTTCGTGATGACGTGCTGCGGCAATAATGCTAGGGATGAAATAGATCAACAAACCGAGTATGGCACCTAATAGCCATACCACCACATGCAAAAACATCGCCGCAATGCCCAGTCCTATCAGGGCCAACACCACAATGCCTAATGCCATTAAAGTACTCAAGCCTCAACTCCCTCCGCCTTAGCGGTAAATAGTTTACTGATAATGGTATCTCCTGCCAGATCTTCACCACTGAGCGTCAGCGCCAGCAATTCACCGCCCAGCACTTCCGGGGAAATAATAAGGTCCGCACCAATGTGTCGCAGACGTTCAAGATTTTTACTGTTCTGAACCGCCGCCACGGTTTTTCCGGGAACCGCCAACTCCTTGGCGGCAAGAATGATAAAGGCGTTTTCACTGTCAATAACCCGTAATGCGAGCACACCCAAAGCATATTCGGCCCCCGCCTTACGCAAAACATCCACGTCCGTTGCATCACCCACCATGAGGTCTTCCTTAGCCATCCACACATGCTCTGGCGTCACGGGAACCAGCACCAGCACTGGCAAATGCCGGGCACGCAATGCGCGATAGGTGTTCTGTGCCAACGAATTATCACCAATAATCAGATAATGATTACGGTGGCCACGCTTTTTTTCTCCCATCAGCAAGCGCTGCATCCGGCCATTTACCAGTGGTACAACGACTGCAGAAATAGACGTAGCAAAAACGGTGATACCCAAGATGATAATAGAGATAACAAATAGCCGGGCATCTCCGCTTTTCGGCACAATATCCCCATACCCCACAGTGGACATGGTAACCACGGCGAAATACAAGGCACTCACCAGGTTATTGATAGGCGGCGAAAATCCTGCGCCCAACACGTAACTGCCCAGTACCGCATAGCTCATCAAGAGCAAAATAGAAATCGCCGCAAAGAGCGTGCCTGCAGCCACGCTCGAACGCGCAAAATGGCGCTGAAATAACAGCAATGTCACCAGAATAACGGCATTAAAAATGATGACGCCACTCCACACAAAGCCATAGTGATGCAGTAATATAGCCAGCATCGCTGCCGCCAGCACCAGCGTAATGGCCCAGGAAAAACGGGAGCGAAAGAGCAATCCGAAGGCCATCAGCAGCAGCACAAACCCGGCCACCGCTTCGGGTACTGTACCCAAAGCCGACAACAGGGGTGCCTGGGTCAGGCTGGTAGCGGGTGCAAGAGCGGCCAGTTCGGGGAAGAGTTGTGTGAGATGGGGCAACGCATTCAGTATGGCCAGCACCCCCAGCAGCCCTACAGCAATAGCCATAGGCACCTGCGGAAACCATATATTCAGATACAAAACTGCCTGCGCCTTGGCCACGAAGCGAAAAAATCGCTGTCGCAACGATAATTTCATTACATCGGGGATTCTGATCATGGATAGTCCCTCATTTTTGGAGACCAGACGCTGGTAAATTAGAAATTCGGCGAGATGATAAATAACCCTCAGCCTAAACATTCTTCTTTAAGAACTGTAACATCTACAGGGCGTCGTAGCGACCCGCCCTTCGCGCTGAATTCCTTGCAGCAGGTTGATGCCCTGATCAACGGACACACTGGCACCAGAAAATCGCTCTTGACATTACACCGGGCTTCAATGTGTACCATGGGCAGGTTGTATGTAGGCTGTCGGCAACCATCCGCAAACGCAGCCTGCAGTGCGCTTTGTTGCGAAGGGGTGCATTTATGGAAGACATAACACATGGGCACCTTGAGATTGGCATTGAGGGGATGACCTGTGCCTCCTGTAGCGCGCGGGTGGAACGCGCGCTGGGCAAGCTACCCGGCGTAAGCTCGGCTGGCGTGAACCTGGCGACTGAACGCGCCGAGGTGCTTTTCGACCCACAACAACTCGATGCCGCACGCATTGCCGAGGCGATCCGCGAGACCGGCTACACACCAGTGACTGATGAGATCGATCTGACGGTGGTGGGTATGACCTGCGCCGCCTGCGTAGGACGGGTAGAACGCGCGCTGGGGCATCTGCCCGGCGTGCTGGAGGCGACGGTGAATCTGACCACCGAGCGCGCGCATGTGCGCTACGTCCCGGCGATGGTCGGCATGGACGAACTGATCACAGCCGTAAGCAAGGCGGGCTATGCAGCACACCCCGTACAGGAAGGCGACGTGCAAGGCGCCGACGGGGTCAGCCAGCGCCGCGCGAGTTTGCGCGCCATGGGCCGCGATGTGATCGTGGCCGTAGGGCTGGCCATGGTGGTCCTGGTGTTGGCCATGGGCACGGCCTTCATCCCGGCCTTGGATCGCGCGCTGGCGGCGGCGAGCCCCTTTGCGCATTTCTGGGAGTGGGTACAGTTCATGCTCGCCAGCATCGTCCTGTTCGGGCCAGGTCGGCGCTTTTTCAGGCCGGGCCTGATCGCCTACCGTCATCTGTCGCCAGACATGAACTCCCTGGTCGCCACCGGCACCGGCGCGGCTTGGGCTTACAGCGTGTTGGTGCTGCTGGTACCCGCGATGTTTCCAGCCGAGGCGCAGCATGTGTATTTCGACTCCGCGGCAGTAGTCATTGCCGCCGTACTCGCAGGCAAGTACTTGGAAGCACTGGCCAAGGGCCGCACCTCGTCGGCGATCCGCAAGCTGGTTGGGCTGCAGGCCAAAACCGCGCACCGGCTCGACGAGAACGGTGTCGAGCAAGACGTACCGGTGTCGCGATTGCGCACCGGCGAGCGCATCGTGGTCCGCCCCGGAGAGCGCATTCCGGTCGACGGGCGCGTGGTCGAGGGTCGGGCGCATGTGGACGAAGCCATGTTGACTGGCGAGCCATTACCATCCGCCAAGAGCCTGGATGACGCCGTGGTCGGCGGCACAGTCTGCCAGGACGGGCGGTTGGTGGTGAAGGCCACTTCGGTCGGGCGCGATACCGTGCTGGCGCAGATCATCCATCTGGTGGAGAGCGCGCAGACCGGCAAGCTGCCGATTCAGGGACTGACCGACCGCGCGGTGCGAGTGTTCACGCCGGTGGTGCTGGTCATCGCGCTGGCGACCTTCGGTGTCTGGATAGCGTTGACTGGCAATGTCAGTGTGGCGCTGGTCACGGCGGTAGCCGTGCTGGTGGTGGCATGTCCCTGCGCCATGGGGCTGGCGACTCCGGCGGCGATCATGGTAGGCACCGGGCGCGCGGCAGAGCTCGGCGTGCTATTTCGCAAGGGCGAGGCGCTGGAGACGCTGTCGCATGTCGACACCATACTGTTCGACAAAACCGGCACGCTGACCGAGGGTCGCCCCGCGCTGGTCGATCAGGGCGGCTCCGAGCCCGAAGCCACGTTGCGCCTGGCGGCGGCGTTGGAATCAGCGTCCGAGCATCCGTTGGGGCGAGCGATTGTCGCGGCGGCCAGAGAGCGCAGCATGAATGTGCCCGCCGTCAAGGATTTCCGCGCTATTGCTGGCTATGGTGTCGAAGGCGAGGTGGAAGGCCGTATGGTGCGGGTTGGCGCCCGTCGCTTCATGGCA
>JAKAVW010000097.1 GCA_021827445.1 Pseudomonadota bacterium | reverse complement strand
GCAGCGTTATGTATACCTCGCGATTATGTATAGCGGTACAGCTGCGAGCCTTGCTACGACTGGGTTGTAGGGCCGAATTGTGCTCGCGAGCTCTACATAATAAACGCTGTTTTGGAGGCCCCGACAAGATGACTGCCTACCGGCGGTGCCGAATATTGGTGTCAGGCTTTCGGATCGGAAGGAGTGCTAGGATTCACAGGCAACCACCTTCCCGAGCAGTAAGTTAATGGTGATCCAAAGATCTCTGATCAGCATTGTGGCCATGGATCAGACCGGTAGCTGGGGTGTTGATTTGTGGCGTATGCGGAGCGCTGTCGTAGTGACTACACACCGAATCGACCAATTTTATGTATAGCATCACGATACCGCACATACCAAATGGCCAGCATTAACAGGGCTTACAGCCAGCACGACATGCGCACTATACATAATCGCGAGGTATACATAACGCTGCGTACCCGTCATTGAGAGAATCACCCAGAGGCAAACAATCCACGAGATGCCAGGATGCCCCTTTATTGTCCGTAAACATTTACGACACTGCGGACAGATGGCCGTAACCGCCGCTCTAAATTGGGCAAAACGTGTACGGAAACTAGTGTCGGACAGATATGGTAGCCGGAAACCTTCTCGCCGATGTTTCCCGACGGAATTTTCTGGGGTTCCGGCTTACACCCTCTATTGCATCCTCCGTTGTGTTCTTTACTTTACTGGCAAATGGGGCGCCATCGCCGCAAGCCATGTTCTTGCATCGCGATGGTTTTGCAGTCGCTGCTCTGCAGCCCATTTCTCTGGCAGTGTTAGCGGCCGTTTTGCGACATGCGCAGCTACCGCCATCAGAATGGCCTTCTGGTTATCGTTTAGTGGAACGTCATCAGTCGGCGCAGGCTTCGCGGCGAGATCGGCGTGAACGGGAACGACATCCAGTGCGGGCCAGTTGGAACGGGGCTCCGCGAGATTCAATACGGCCTCTAAGGTCGGGGCCGTTGCGATCCGAGGGCTCGGTAGGCGCTTGCGGAAAGCGTCGCTTAGACCGAGCCAGTCGCGCAGCGTTGCCAACACAGAAGTATGATCATAAGGCACATCCGTATCGCTCCGGAACACTGTTTTGGGTCCAGTGTAGGACGAGATCACGATTGCCGGCACCCGCACACCAAACAGGTCGAACTTGAAATTCGACCCATCTGTTGCCGCAGGAAATGACTGTGGTGCCGGTGGCGGCGGGACGTGGTCATAGGTTCCCCCATGCTCATCGAAGAGCACAACGAACAAAATGTCGTCTCGGGCAGGGCTTGTAGCAAGCATGCCGTAAATCTTCCCTAAAAACGCTTCACCCGGCGTCACATCATACGGCGGATGATAGCTCTCGTCAGGCTCGTAAGGACCGAAACTGGGTTCCAGGAAGCTAAATACTGGTAGGTCGCCTGTTTGGCAGGCTCGCTGGAAATCCCCCATATCGCTGAAATTCGTCACGTTTGTGCCGTATTTTCCGAAGAACATCGTTTTAGTTAACGAAGGCAACACACTGTTGTTATACACGCGCCATTCCCGGCCCTGAGAGTCCAGTACGTCGAAAATCGTGGGCATGTCCCAAGGCCAGCCGTCGTTATTCACGTGCCCGGCCGAACCGCCACCCTGCGCGAAGGCCCGGTTTGGCCACGTTTGGCTTGGCACGGAGGCATGCCAGGCGTCAGATACCGCGAAATGCTTCGCGAGACTCGTAATGACAGGGACCTGCTCTGGGGCGTAGCACTGCATGATCTGCGCCGCGCTATCCGTCTCCCCATCGTCCCTGCTGATCGAGAGCAAATAATCCGTAAGAAAGCCGCCCATGTTCTCCCCAATCTGTGTTTGACAGCGGGAAAATTCTTCGCCTGGATCAGGATCAGGTACGCAGCTTGCGTTCACGGTCTTATCGCGCGCCGGCCAATCGGTCGTCCCCTTTATGGCTGGCACCGGGGCGCCGTTACGAATCATGGGGTTACTATTTGTGTACGCGCCTTCTGTGAGTCCATTAAACTCATGCGCTGTAGTCGTGGGTATATAGCATTCCGGTGTGTCGTCGTCATAGAGCCAGCCCAAAAGATTATCGAACGAGCGGTTCTCCAGCATCAGCACGACCATATGCTTGATCTGCGGCAAGATTGCGTGGCTCACCGTAAACCGGACATTGTCATATTGAGCCCCTTCGCTTACGTAGGCGCCTGAAACCCGGTACGATTTCCCATCATTTCCCGTAAAACAGAGGGACACGTCCTTGTCACCAGACCAATCGCACTTAGCGGTACCCGCCTGTACCGCAATTTGTATATCGCTGCCAAGCAGCGTCCCCGTCAGCTGTACCAACAGCGCGATTGTCGTACCCCCAACCTCCGTCTCGGCCTTGAACGTAAAAACCTCTCCATCCGTAATGCCTGCCACTCGGCTCACCCAAAACAGCGAGGTCACCTGTTCGGCGATGGCAGTGCTGCCATCGACCAGCCCCCAATAACTCTCATTAAGGTTGAGTGCGCCATCCACCGAAATACCAACCTCTGTCGGTAGATTATTCTCCAGAACAATCATGGAATCCATGATTTCTCCTCCTCGTTTAGTAGCTCCGCCGGCCGTCGGCGTCTGGCGACGAGTATACACCGTAGAAGTAGTAGGAGAGTGAACTATTCCGGGGGCTGGGGAGGTGCCAAACAATTGGGGGGCACCTCTAAAAACCGGCGCTTAAAACGAGAAACGTTCTGCGAAATCAGCATTCAGGGGGTTTTCTCGCAAGTTTGATGCCGAATGGCGTTTTTTAGGGCCATTTTTCCATAATTTGGCGCATTACGGGCATACTACCGCCCTGATAGGACCCGCTTCGAGAAACACCAGGCGCTTGATGTTATAGGCAACCGCCATCATGGTCAGCGCAAAGTCGGCCCGCGCTTGGCCTATGGTCCGGATACACTTGCCGCCCATCTGCTCCATGGCGCCGAATACGTGCTCGACGCGCGCCCGCACTTTGGCGATTTTATGGTTGCGCCGTTGCTGGCATTCGGACAGCGGGTGGTTGCGACTGCCTTTCCGTTGGATACGACTCCGGTAGCCTTGGGCCTTGAGCTGTTCTTCCCGCTCCTGACTGGGGTAGCCCCTATCCGCATACACTTCCGCACTGGTATTCCGGTCATCCAGTACCACTTCAAAGTGCTGGCTATCATGAACAGAGGCCGTATCGGTCACCAGCTTGCGGATCAGCTTGTGTTTGCGATCCACACCGATAGAGAGCTTGAAGCCATAGGTGCTTTTGCCATGCTTCTTCGTCCAGGTCGCATCCAGATCTTTCTGACGGCGTTTCGCTGGGCTCCAGTCGGCAGGCATGGCATTTTCTTTGATCTGTTCCTTGTCGTCTCTGGAAAAATGTTGCTTGGGTGCCGGTACCAGCGTGGCATCAATGATCTGGCCCCCCCGTGCCACATAGCCGTGCTGCAGGATTTGCTGCTCCACCGCGGTGAACAGCGCTTCGGCACCGGCCACACCGATACGGTTCTCGAAATGCCAGATGGTCGTGCGATCCGGAAGACGCGCAGCATCCACCAGACCGCAAAAACGCTGATAGCTACGGCGATCCAGAAGCTGGTACTCCATCTGTTCGTCTGAAAGATTGTAGAGGCGCTTTAACACCAATATCCGCACCATGGTTTCCGTGGGATACGGAGGGCGACCGCCTTGGGGACTCACCGGACGAGGGGCCACACTATCCACCTCTGCCGCCAGGGCGAGAAAGTCGATACAGGAAGCGATGCGTAGCAAGGGATCACCCAACTGATCCAGTTTCTGCTGGTGCAAATCCGCTGCAAACAGGTCGATTTTGATTGCGCTCTTTCGTGCTTTCATCCGGCATACCCCATAATATTCAACTGGTTATATTTTATCATATACAGCCGAAATGGGAAGGTTTTTTGAGGCGCCCAACGGTGAATTAGGTGAAGTGATAAAAGATATTCCAGGAATTATTAGAGTTATTAACGAAATGTCAGATTCTAATGACGCATTGATGTCAAAGTTGGTGCATGTCGATGAAGAAACCAAAGAATAGACAGGTATTAAGATGTTCGTAAAAGAACGTTTTTTGAACGCCTAGTTTCTGGACACTTCCGGGGCCGTTTCCGGCCCTGAAAGTGTCCATCAACCCATCCATCTTTCAGCGTCCGGCAAACCTCACTCCACCCGCGTTCCCTGACCTAATCCCTTGGCGATGAGTGTCAAAACCATCGCATTGAGCGATACCCCCTCCATTCTAGCCCGCGCAGCGAGTTGGGCATGGATGGATTTTGGCACTCTGGCAACGAATTTGCCGGAAGCCACGCCCCCGCCATTCGGTGCCGGTACCGGCATCCCCTGCTCCTGCAACGCCTCTATAACCGCATGCAAGGCGTCCCGGCCATTCTGTAACGCTTCTTCCAAGGTTTCACCATCCGCAATGCATTCCGTGAAATCCGGGTAGGAAATCAGATACCCTCCCCCTTCTGCGGGCTTCAGCGGGCGCATCTCGAACGGGTAATCGTCCAGTGTGTGCATGGTCATTCTCCTGCCACCAGGCGCAAAAACTTTTTGATGTAAATCGGCTTGATCGGTCGATGCGCAGGCACGGGTAGCGTCCGCCCATCGGGCCGAATGAATACGCAGTGACTGCCGCCATCATGCCGCCAGGTGATTCCGTGCTGACGGGCAACCACCTGAAGATCATCAATATGCCACCCCATGGGGTGGTTTTTCATAGCCTCACGCAGCTTGATCGCCTTATTCATCTGTAGATGATACTACAAGTAACATCAAATACCACCATATAGAACCACGGAACTTTCAGACAACCACAGCGTGGAATCTGGCTTATAACTGGCGCCCTCTCCCAAAGGGCCCTTTTTGAGAGGTTTCAACTGGTGATTATTGCCGCACAGTAAATCAATGAGTTGTAATTCTCGAAAACCATTCTCAGTATGCCGTCACACTTTCAAGTCATGGTCACGAGTTTTGAGAACACGCTTGTCAAGCTGCTGGACGACTGCTTACGCTGCCTTGTCGCCGTTGGCATCGGGGAACGGCAGAAGTGATGTGGCGGGCTGGCGTAAGAGCACGAACTGACGAATGTAAGGTATGGTGAGGGCGCGCCAGATGTAACGTCGCCCTGAAATATGCGCCACGAGCCCATGACAAACCAGCGCCAACCATCTAAAATAACACCATGTGATGCCCTGATGAGGTCCCTCTTATGCGAACTACGATCAACCTGGATGATGATCTTCTGGCCCAAGCCAAAACTCTCTGTGGCGTAGAAGACCGTGGCGCCCTCTTAAAAGAGGCCCTGCGTGCTTTGATTGAACGGGAAAGTGCTCGTCGCCTCGCTCGCTTGGGTGGAACAGAACCGCAATTACAGAACATTCCTCGCAGACGAGAGCCTGCCGCTTGATTCTGGTCGATACCTCCGTCTGGATCGACCATTTCCGCTCTGGGGACACACAGCTCTCTACCCTGCTCGATCATGGCATGGTGCAAACGCACGATTTCATCATCGGAGAAATCGCCTGCGGCAACCTCAAAAATCGGCAACAGACCTTATATCTGCTCTCATGCTTACCCCGATGCACTGCCACCTCTCCAGAGGAAACCCTGTTTTTCATTGAGCGTCATGGCCTGATGGGACGCGGTATAGGTTATGTTGACGCGAGTATCCTGGCCTCTGCCGTGCTCGTGCAGGCCAATTTATGGTCCCGCGACAAACGTCTCATGGCTCTGGCTACCGAACTTGGCTGTGCTTACTCGTCCGGAACATCGGCTCCCGATGAAAGGGCGGCCTGATCCTCCGGGGCTACAAAGCTCAGAGCGTATCCGGGATCCGGAATCTGCAAAGCCTCCATCACGTCATCCCGTGCTATCCACACATGGATGCCGTCCGGTGAGGTGGTCCGCATCTCCATTACCTCGAAATCGACGCGCCAAATATGGACGGGCGTATTTCCTTGCTGCTTGTTCATGGGCTTTGGAACCGGCCGGGTGAATGAGGCGATCCTACCCCGAAATCTGTGATCTGTCAGCGCCGTGGTCTTGGTGCGTGATGCAATATTTGATCGGCGACGGGCTAAGGCGGGCATCTGCCGCAAGGGGCGCTGGCGCGCCAGTGTTTGTCGATGTCCTGCCGGGCCTTGGCGATGCGTTTCGGCAACGAGCAGGGCTGGCCCGGGAATAGCGAGGATCTCCAGACGCACCTCGGCGATCATTTCATCCAGGGCCTCATGGATCGAGAAGGTCAGGGAAAGTTCCGCGAGCCGACAGCGTGTCCACAGGGGATGCGTTTGTATTACTTCCATGTTTTCTGTGCAATGGCGTGCAAAGAAATGATGTGGGCGGACCCGGATCAGGAATGTCGGCAGCGGTTCATCCAGCAGGCTTGACCGCTGGGGGAAGCATCGCTGAATCATATGTACAGTCCGCCTGGACCGTTACGACCGGCATGAATAAAGTTGCTTGAATTGTTCGGACAATTTCTGCGCGGTGGCGTGCAAAGAGATACTGTGTGAGGGCCCCAGTGCGCGGACGCGATCGCGTATTTTGCTCGCCAACTG
Organism: Pseudomonadota bacterium; assembly: GCA_021827445.1. Classification (GTDB taxonomy): domain Bacteria; phylum Pseudomonadota; class Gammaproteobacteria; order Acidithiobacillales; family Acidithiobacillaceae; genus Acidithiobacillus. The sequence goes on along the minus strand of JAKAVW010000097.1, from coordinate 3,157 downwards.
CGGGAAGTCCGCACCTTTGTATGCAAATACGATTTTGTTGCCGGACTCTTCTGCGTCTATAACGACGACCTGATTATCGAAGCTTGTCTGGATGCGGGCGACGTAGGCATCGCATTGCCGGTCACTGCTCAGCATGTTGATCACCAGTACCCCATTCTTTCGCAGCTTGGCATAACAGTCGTTGTAGAACCCGGTGCTGCATAGTTGTGTGGGTTGGCCGTCATGGTTGAAACCGTCGACCAGCAGCACATCGACCGGTTTGGTGTGGTTGCTGACATATACCGCGCCATCCCCACTCAGCACCTGGAAATTGGGGCCGTCTGGTGGGATGCCGAAGCGGTCACGCAACTCAATGACCTTGGGATTGATCTCCACGGCAGTGAAGTGGGCATCCGGGATGTGGCGCAGACAATATTTTGCCAGTGAACCTCCACCCAGGCCGATCATGGCAATCCGTTTGGGTTTTGGCTGTAAAATCAGAAAACCCATCATGGTACGGGTATAACCCAGGACCAGCTTATCTGGCGCAGATTTGTGCATGATACTTTGAGTCGCCGAAAGATCGAAGCGTAATGTTATGGCCCGAAAATCTTCTTGCGCGAAGGGTTGCCGCAGCGCAGGTTGACTGGGTAGATCCGGAGAGTCGGTCAGAGAACCGGCAGATTCGTTCATATTTCTAGTGCATCCTTTTACTGTGCTGTCATCTTTTCACGACTCGGTTTTTATGGGCCTCATTACCCGTGCGCGTGCGGCGGAAATCAACAAAAGGCTCCTGTCGCGGTGTTATATTTGCTCCCAGGGCAGTCCATCAAAGCGCCAGCCATTCAGACTGCTTCGGCGATGCTGATCGTTCAGATCCCCTTCAAAGCCATGCGCCACATTGTAAACGGCGCTGAAACCATTGGCCTGCAAGTACTGTCCAGCCTCCAGCGAGCGATGGCCACTACGGCAGATCAGTAAGACGGGCCGGTTGAGAGATGTGGCGCGCCGTACCCGACACAGAAAGTCCGGGTTGATTTCCCAGTCGGGATCGTCTCGCCAGGGGATGGTTAACGCTTCTTTCGGGTGCCCGACAAACAGAAACTCCATTTCACTTCTGACGTCAATAAGCACAGCCTGCGGGTTTTTCTGCAGGAAGTTGAAGGCGTCCTGCGGGGCGAGGTTTATTACCGACTTTGTCATACTGCTCTCCTGACCAAAGCTGACCGGAAGTTATACCTGTAACACGCCTGCAGCCAACAATATCCATGCAGAAATGAGCGACAGCCCACCGACGGGCGTAACAGCGCCGAGCCAACCCTTGCCGGTGATCGCCAGAAGGTAAAGACTGCCAGAAAATAACGCCGTCCCGGTCAGCATAAGCCAGCCTGACCACTGCGTAAGGCCGGATTCCGGCAGTTGCAGCGCCACCACTCCCACCAGCATCAGTCCCAGGGCGTGGTAGAGGTGATACTGGCTACCGGTATGGTAAACGCTCATCATTTTGGGTGACAAGCGGTCTTTCAGGGCGTGGGCGCCGATGGCCCCCAGCGCTACCGCAGCCCCCGCGTTGGCGGCGCCTAGGGCAAGGAACCACTTGTCTGTCTGCGACATCATAACCGTTCTCCGCTGCATCATGGTATTCGGACCGCGAGCTCCGGCTTCGCAGGCAGGCGGCTGTCGAGCAGGATAGCAGAAATTCGCTCCGCTGGGTGGACAGCCGGGTGAGGCAGGAATGGCTGGACCAGTGCTTTGCACCGTGGTTACACTCTGGCCACCCTTTCTCGGCCGGGAGTAGACATCGCATGTATCATGACGAACACCACCACCATGAGAAGATCGGCTGGCTCCGGGCCGGTGTGCTGGGCGCCAACGATGGTCTTCTCTCGACAGCAAGCCTCCTTGCCGGTATCGCTGCCGGACAGGCAAGCCACCAACAAATTCTGCTCGCCGGTGTTGCGGCGATGGTCGCCGGCGCCTTTGCCATGGCGGCCGGTGAGTATGTATCCGTGAGTTCACAGGCCGATACCCAGGCCGCAGATCTCGAAACGGAAAGACGCGAACTGGAAAAAAACCCTGAAAAAGAACTGCTCGAACTCAGGGGCATCTATGTGGCGCGTGGCCTTAGTCAGGCGCTGGCCCAGCAGGTCGCCACCCAACTTATGGAGCATGATGCCCTTGCTGCGCATGCCCATGACGAACTGGGCATGACGAAAATGGCGGCGGCGCGGCCCGCCGAAGCGGCACTGGCTTCCGCCGCTGCCTTTGCATGTGGTGCCCTGTTCCCGGTGCTGATCGCCGCCTTCGTCCCCCACGGCAAAGTACTGCCGGCCCTGTATACGACCAGCATCCTGCTGCTGGTGTTCCTCGGCGCGGTCGCAGCCCGGGCAGGTGGCGCCCCCATGGTGAAGGGCGCCATCCGCGTGGTCTTCTGGGGTGTTCTCTCGATGATCGCCACCACGCTGATCGGCCATCTGCTCGGTCAGACGGGTATCTGACCGGTAACGCGCCAATCTGGATCGGTCGCGTCAAGGCCCAGGCGCGACCGCGCCCGAATCAGAGGATTACGCCTTTCGCCACGGAAGGATAGCCCCATCTGCGCAAAAAGGCAGTTATCAGTCATGGACTTCATCCATCTACGGACAGGCTATATCACTGTAGCCGGTTTATAGGTATCACTGCCCCAGATCTGTAAGTATACCATTATTTGCTTATAGATATTCGTGCGGCCCGGCGTCAAAGCGTGATGCCGTGTCACCTTTCGTTCAAATTTAATATGGGGAATCCGTTATGTGCTCAATAACTCGGAAAATGACGGCAGAGTTCATCGGTACCTTCGGGCTCATATTTTTGGGTGGCGGTGCTGCGGCAATGGGCTATCCCCTAATCGATGTGGCCCTGGCTAACGGACTGGCCATCATGATCGCCGCGTATGTGTTTGGTGACATCCGTGGTGGCGTGCTCAACCCTATGGTTACCCTTGGCGGGGCCATTGCAGGAAAGATAGGCTGGAAGGGTGCAGGCCTGTATATGATCGCCCAGATTGGCGGTGGCATCGCGGTCGGTTATGTGCTTCTGGTGGTTCTTTGCGGATCGACAGGACATCTTGGGGCACTACCATCAATACCAGCCTTGTATCGGTCTCTGGCGGTTTTATACTGGAGGCCTTGGGAACATT
>JAKAVW010000096.1 GCA_021827445.1 Pseudomonadota bacterium | reverse complement strand
TTGCTGGGAGTGACCGTGAGCGGCTTGGCCGATGTCGATGCTGGCCCGGCAGACGCTGGCCAGATGGACCTGCTGGAGGTCATCGCCCCCGTTGACAGGACGCATCAGGAATAGGCGGTAAGGCAGCCCAATCGGGCACACGAATGCATCCATTGACGGGTCTATGGCGTGTGGCCTATGCTGAAACCTATGTCAGAAGGGAGGTGTTACCATGCATACGGAACGCCATGTACGTTTTTTTCGCAATGGCCGCAATCAAGCGGTGCGTATTCCCCGTGAGTTCGAGATGGACGCGCAAGAGGCCATCATGCGGCGTGAGGATGACCGCTTGATTATCGAGCCCGTAAAACGCCAAGGGCTTCTGGCCACTCTGGCGAGTCTTTCCGCCCTGGATGAGGAGTTCCCAGATACGGATCGCGATCTTCTCCCTCTGGATGACATCGAATTGTGAGTGGGACCCGTCGCTACCTGCTGGACACCAACATTCTGTCGGATTTGATCAGGCATCCACAAGGTAGTGTGGCACAGAGGATTACCGTTGTCGGCGAGGCGGCCGTATGCACCTCCATTGTGGTGGTTTGTGAATTACGGTATGGCGCAGCAAAGAAAAATTCTCCCCGGCTCACAGAACAGATGAACGCCGTGATCGCGGCCATGGATGTGCTCCCCTATGACACGCCGGCCGATCAGGCTTATGCGGAAATCCGTCAATACCTTGCCGCCTGCGGCCAGCCCATTGGTCCGAATGACTTGCTCATTGCCTCCCATGCACTGGCAGCCAAGGCCATATTGGTGAGCGCCAATATGGGTGAGTTTTCCCGAGTGCCCGGGCTCATAGTGCACAATTGGCTGCAGTGATCAAAAAGCCTCTACAGCAAGGTCTGGATATTGAAAACCTACTGTTCGTCGGGCCTACAATCCATATAACCTAACAGCCTTATAGTAGGTAGTTCTAATGGGCGGTTAGCAGCGTAAGCGGACCTTCACATACAGTTTTGGAAGGGCTATTATCGGCCATAAAGCGAACAATAGATCTACTGTGCTCATCGGACCGCGGCGGGAGAAAGGGGACGTTCATCCCATTACTTCAAAATTGAAACCGCCCACTTATTTTCCTTGTTAGACTTACTAATTGAAAGCGTCAAGAGCAATAGTGACGATTCACACCTAAAGATAGCCCCGGAGCATCCAATGGTTCGCAAGCTTCCTTCCACTGATTTCCGCGCCAAGCGCATGGTGCTGGAACCGGATGACTATGGGCTAACGGATGGCCTGCCAGATCCGGCTCCAACTGACCTCATCGACCAGTCTGTCTGGCATGGCATCATGGACCTTCCTGATGATGTAGTGATCAGGACGACATCGCACCAGGGAAGCCGAATAAATCTACTATATGAACTATGGGCCGGATGGCTGGAAGTGATGCCAACAGAGGGTATTGTTACCCAAGCGATGCTAGATTGTTCGGATGATTTCGCTTCAGCCACCATGTTACTGCTGCATGGATTCTATCGACAGGCCATAGGCACCTTGCGGAGCGCTCTTGAAACAATGCTATTTTCTTGTTTATGCCAGATCACTGGGAACCTGCAACGTTGGAGTTCATGGAAAAAAGGGAAGGAAGAACTCAGCTTTGTTAATAATCGGCACGATATGCGCAAAACGGATATTATCCGATCCTTGGAGGTGCGAGCTCAAGCAGCCACGGGACGGACGCTTTTTGCAGATAAAAACGGCGCTGATCCAGGGGGGTGGGCTACATCGCTTCATGCCCGACTTTCAAACTTCATTCATGCACGCGGCAATCAAACGAATGCAGATATTTGGGGTAGTAATGGCCCTATTTATAGCGCGCAGGGGATGAAGCTTGGGTACCACAACCAGCTAGAAACCTATGTGTTATTGCTGCTAATGGCAAAAATTGCTACCCCATCTATTGATATGCCAATCCATGCAGAAGTCTTGTTTTCCTACGACAGCCGCCAACGTTATCTCCAGAAGCTTGACAGAAAAATCTGCAGATTTATCAAGCTTGAGATTTTTCACTAATAGGTGGAGCACATTCATATATCTCAGATTAAATCATCACAAGCATGCACTAGGGGAAACCAATGGATGAGCCGTTCGAGATAGAGGAATGTGGTGACGCAGATAAGATCAAGCCGATGTTTGGAACATGGAGTCAGAAGTTCGAACTGGAACCTGTTTCGTATTCGAATCAAGGACCGGCACGTGCCACATTCAAGCAGGCAGTTAGAGATCAACTGAAGAACAAATTTGTATTCGTTTGCGAGGTACAGCTTGTGATTAGGCTTTATCTCGACGAACAAAAGGTACTTGAAACGCCTCGGTATGGTGATCTCGACAATTACGCGAAGCAAATTCTTGACTCAATAAAGGGACATGGTGGATTATTTATTGACGACTGCCAAGTGCAGCATCTTGACATTTCTTGGATAGATGTTCCATATGGCGCCCACTTTGATCTTGAAATCAATTCAAGCCCTGATGATTGGCTGCACAAGTCACTAAAGCTCTATGAAATGCCTGACAGTCTCTACTATCCAATTCCGAACCAGATTTTGATGCAAGATGGCCGCCTAACTGAAGTCACAGATGAAGTATTTAGTCTCATGGCAAAGGCCTTAGCCAAGATGACAGAGACCAAGAGGCATATTCGTCATCAACTCCGTCTGGGCGGAATGCCACAATTCCGCGCCTACCAGTATGCAAAACACTATTCGCCAATTCTTATGGGTTTCCATCGAAGCCGAGTTGAGGATTCAGGCTACGAGCTTATAAGACAAACATCATGGATTAATTTGATTCGCTAGCAGTTTTCCGACCGCCTTGTGGCTGCTATCTCGCTCCCGACGTCTGCAATACGCACCATAGCAACGGCATAGTGAAAACAGGATAATCGTCGCCAGCTGACAACTGATCATCGGCTGTAGATGGCCGCTTACAGTCTGCTGCCGACTATCAGGGCTCAACGGCGGCAGGGCAGCGGAAGCAGTCGTCCAGCGGCTAGACCATCGTGTTCTCAAAACTCGTCACCATGACTGGAAACCGTGGCTGCCTACTGAGAATAATTTTCGATAATTGCAACCCATTGATTTACTGTGCGACAATGATCATCATTTGAAGCCTCTCGAAAACGGTCGGTTTTGCGATACCTTGTGGGGGGCGCATCTTTGGCTTCACATTGCAGATATATCTTGAAAGATAGGAGTTGATGGTGGGCAATAAGATGAAACCGAAAAAAACATCTATGGACCGCGATCAGATTCAGTCCTTGTTGCAGAAACATGGTTGTCCGATGCCCTATCATCAGGTGCGAGCGATACTCATGGGAAACATCGCCGCGCCAGTTCAGGTTAGTCCCATCGATGTGCTCCGGCGCATCTGGGGAGGGACGCTGCCAGAGTTTGCCGACATGGAAGCATTAAAGGAACTCATGGATACGTTGTTCATGGGGCTCTGGAACCGACTGGCAGACCATCAGAGTGCGCGCGATCCTTTTCGCCTGAGTCGCAGATCCTGGCAGCCGACCGCTGCAGACCTGCTGGTCCTGGTCAGAACCCGGATGGAAGAATTGGAAGGTTTCTGGGAAGGGTTTTTCGGCGATCAGGAGTCTGTCATGAGCAGCAAAGCGGCTCATGAGGCATTGGAAGCTATAGGCGAGGCACGCAGTCTTTTGGCGGCGTCCATTCCACTGCTGGAGAGAGAGGATGCTTCGAACCAAGACCAACAGCTAAGGGACCTACTGCGTAACTTCACGAATTTAACCAACATTGCAGAGAAAAGCATTCAGAAGGTGATTACGGAGTCCGTCCGGATGCGCCGGATGCAGACCGGATCGACGATGGAAGGTTTCTCACAGACAAGACATTAACGGCGCGATAACCCACGACAGCCTGCCCGGTTTTGCTGGCTTTGATAGCTGAATGGGTTGATGGACACTTTTCGGGCGGCAAAGGCCCAGAAAGCGTCCAGAAATCAGATGGTCAGGAAACCTTCTATTGTATGGAGATGGTATCTGAATGCATTTTTTCATTTAGGATTGAGCCCGAAGCCGCTGTTCAATGGCCCGAAGTGTGTTCTGCAACTCCCGCTCCTTAATTTCTGGGTCAATGTCCTGGATATATTCCATGACTGAAAAATCATCTCCACGCTTGCGGTTTTGGGGTGGTTCAAGCGCTTCAATTAGTAAGGCTTCAAGCGTCGCAATGAGCGATGGTAGCGTGACCTTTATGGGCACATCTACAAGCCCGCCTTCATCCGTGACGTTTAGCAGGCCAAACCAAGAAAATCTATTCCACCGACTACCAAGTCTATCGATTGTATGCTCGTATAGGCGCTTTCCAATTGGCCTATCTACCGACCGACCGACATATACCACAGTGTGATGGTCGTAGAGAATATAAATACCTCGCTGACATCCAAAATCAACTGGCTTTGAAAGCGCTTGCTGTTTCCCATAAATTTTTGGGTCGGCCTTCCAAACGACAAGGTCACGTTGCCAATACATGCCGAGGCAACGGATTACAGATTCATCAGGATCATCCTCGACATTAGCGTTCTGCGCTTCTTTCAGAATGTTAGGTGTTGCTTGTGGGAGATCACCTGCCGGTAGTGATGATACACTGGCTCGGCCCACGCCCTTACGCAGCGTGTATGTGCTTCGACTCACTCTCAAAAATGGTGATTTCTCTTTTTCATGCTTGATTGAAGCTGAGATTTGGGCATTGACCGTAGCGTCAGGGGTGGCACCGTCGGTCTTGTAGTAGCCTCTCGATAAGATAAGTTCAGAGATTTCTGAGTAATGCAGCGGCCGACCCTCTTCAGTTAACACCTTTTCTATTGCTTCGCGCCATGACATGGACATGAGAGGTATCCTGGATCAGAGAAAATTAACAGCATTATTCCAATTTTGATGTGCAAAGTTCAGAACCGCACGAAATGACATAAATGCTCTGCATTTAATGGAATGGATGGTTTTCATATCCAAAAAACCGAATGTCGCCAAATACTGTGCGGAAAATTTATTGATCACCTTATCACTCCTCCGATTCTTCATCTCCAGCACCTAACCACCACTGAAAATACTGTTGAGCATCTCCCCATCGTCCACGTTGTAAGTTTAATCGTGGCTCGGAAATAGCAATGGTTATTGCCTCAAGAACATTGAGAGCGACTTCGGTCGAGTCATGAACTGCTTGAGTGTCCATTGAAAGCTCCCCAGTCTGAATTACCCATTGCGTCCCGAACCATGAAAATCGATTCCAACGCTCCGACAAGTGGTCTATACGGTGTGACTTGAGGCGATTGAATAGCCTCTGATCCCCTGCCCCAGTTTGACCAATATAGATCAGGTCATAATCAGCATATAGAGCATAGATACCTCGTTGATCTCGAAAGTCTACTGATCTTGCGCGAGTGCTTCTGCTAGCAGCCCCAAGTAACGTACCTCGATCATTTGGTCTGCCCCAAAATACGCGGTCTGTATGCCAATGAAGGCCGTAACTTCTGATTATGGACATAGAAAACCCCATGCGGCGCCATCCATTGGATGACTTGATATTGATTACAAGACATTGTGCATCATTGTGCCCCGTCTTTGTTGGAGCGAAAAACCTTTTCTATACAATGCCAACAACCTCTTCGGAGGGTACCGGCTTGGCGGTTTGCTCCGAGATATTGCAAAAGTGGCGCTGAAGGCAATCGTATCCCGCAACCCAACGTCCGCTTCCAGTCTTGACCAGCCATCAGACGGCGCTGTTTCCCTTTGTTTCTGTATGGAAACACTTCCTCGCTACTGCAGATCCTCGAAGAGCTTCCTCCCCTCCGCATCCATGAGACAGGGGGCATCTTGCACTGTTGCGATGATGACGCGCTCCACCGTCTCCTGCAAGCAATCGTGCTGTTCCAGAGCGTCGTCGTCCAGCCCCATCTGCTCACAAACCGCCCGGGCCTGCATCATGCCCTCGCCGAACCGCGCGGCCAAGTCCTCTGCGTAGCGTGGTTGTGCCGCCGCGCCCTCTTTGCCCACATCCTGGAACTCCTGGGCGGTGTCATCCCGTAGGGGCTTCAGCAGCGGCTGGAGATGGTTCTGATGGATCGCCTTGACCGTGACCGGCGGCACATACAGCCCCTGAATCCAAACCGCACGCTGGGTTTCTCCGCGGCTGGTCGGCACGGTATTCACGAGTAAGCCCTGTCCCCGATGCTGCACCTTGAGGTCCAGGGGATCGAGCCAGGAATCCTTCTGCAGCTGCAGGCGGGTATCCGCAGCTGGAATACTTGCGGATGCCTGGTTATAGGAGGCCGGCACCGCTCGCCAGACCTCGCCGGTGAGTTTGCGCGCGAGCTCCATGGTCTCGATGTCTTCCACCCCCAGGAACATCTTCGACCGGGTGGCGGATCCGGCGATGGCGTCGGCCACGGTCTTGTTCTTGTTGAGCAGGTGCTGATGGGACTGGGCCAGGATGAAGAGCGCGAAGCCGAGACTGCGGGCTTCCTGATAGATGACGTCCTCACCGTCCACCACATAGGCGGGCTTTTCGTCCTGCAGGATGAAGTAGGGATGATCCGCCTTGGTGATGAGGGGCTCGGCGGCTTCTCCCACCCGGCGCTCGGTCTGGCTGCCCGCCACTCGGGCCATGACACCCTTGATGTTGGCCGTGAATATCCGCCCCAGGGCAGCGGCTCCATCCGCCGATTTGCCGAGTGCGGGCAGAATCACCACCACGAAACGCCGGTTGACCACGGCATCATACCAGTCGATCTCGGGATAAGGGGTGTTGGTGATATATCCGTAACTGTCGGCCAGCAGACCCAGGGCGTTGGTGAGCTGCATGGTCACATAGGCGTGCTGCTCGCCCCGGCTCAGGTTCGGGGCTTGTTCCGCCTGGGGATCGCGGGCATCCGCCGACGGCGGCGGTTTGTCCGGATCCCAGCCGCCGGGCAGTACGCGCAGGTAGGCCATGACACCATCCAGCAGACGGAAAGGAATCGTTTTATCTAGGGCCATGCTTTGCAGGGCCTCCAGTTCGAGATGCCGCCGCACCACCGCTGGGGATAGCGCCTCGATACCCTGATCCCGCCGCCAGACCAAGGGCGGCAGGATAGCGCGGATGTAGCTCTCCGCCCGCCCGATCCAGAAGGGATCCGTCACCGAACCCTTGTCCAGGAGCTGCATCAGGAGCTCTGACAGCGAGGACGAATCCCAGAGGGCCAGCGGATTGTCGGTATTGGACAGGCGCCGTTCGGGAATGGCGCCGTAGATGTCCCGCCCACCAGTGACGTAGGAGAGCAGAAAAACGTCGTCCTCTCGCCCGAAACGGCGCAGGATGCCGTAGATCTGTTCCCAGGTGGCAACCTCGCCCTTGCCGTCGCCGGTGGCCGCTCCCGTGCCCAGCAGGCAGGCATTGAAGATCGCCGCCATCAGGGCTTCGGTCTTGCCGCCGCCGACCGCACCCAGGATGTAGAGATCGGCGCGCAGGTCCACGTTGTTCAGCCAGACGGCGGCGCCCGTCTCCCGGTCGAAACCCGCGAGATAGATACCATTGGCAGGTTGTGGACGTCCCCGCTCGTCGAGATCCTTGGGGTCCCAGGTGCCCGCAAAACAGGGTGCGCGCAACGGCCAGCCGTTGTGGCGGACGGTATGCAAGAGGATCAAAAAGTACAGGGTAGCCACCGGCAGGATCAGGTCCGCCCAGGCATCAAGGGGCGGCATCGCGCACAGGCCCGCGAGGATAAATAGGCTCAGGAATCCCGCATCCTGAGCGAACTGGCGAAAGCGATGGCCGAATGGCCGGGTATCCTGACTGACGGTGCGGGTGTCCACGGAAGGGACGCTGCTCATCCCCGCACCTGTTTCAGGGCTGCCTCGATACCGGCTACGGCGTCCTCGATCTGCGGCGTGACCAGCGCCCTGCCCGCCGCCTTTTCTGCCCGGTAGTGGGCGAGAATCCCCGCGCCCTCGACGAAGGCCATGCCGCCTCCGTTGCCGAGACTCTGGATGGCGTAGTACAGATCGCGATCCACCCCCTTGAGCCAGAGCATCCAGACCGGCGGCAACAGCCCGCTCGCGCGCGCCCGGGCCACCAGCGCGAGGACCTGGGTGCGGGCGTAATGGTGATTCCCGGCGATCTCTCGCCAGGCAGCAGATTCCTCGGGTGTCGGCGCCCAGGGAATGTCCTTCGTCATCATCTCCCGCACCCCGCGCAGGGGATCCTTGCGGTCATCGGTGGCCCGTCTGGTCAGATGCGCGAGGCGGGCATAGGTGGTTTTCCCATCGCCGGTCACCTGCGGGAGGATGGCATACACCAGCGCGGTCACCGCCGGATACAGATGGCGCAGCTCGTCGCTGCCCAGCTGCTCCGTGTAATAGGCCGCGAAACGCTCTGGCCGCAGGCAAAGATGATCGCTACCCTCCGGCTCCCAGCGGGCGGCGTCCAGTTGCCGGGCGAGATCCCAGGGCCGCAGGGCTAGCGCAAAGGGTTCGCTGTGGGGGTCCATGGTGTGGATGCCGAGATTCCAGTACCGCCCCCATGGGTAGCGCGCCTGGATGGCTTCCACCACCTCTTCCGTGGTGAATCCCCGCAAGCGCTTCTGGCGCGCACGAAAGACGATGATCGCGAAGATCAGTATGGGCAGCGCGCAGGCGGGGCCGACATATCGGCCGATGCGCCGATTGACCGTGGATACCGTCGCGAGGCGCACGCGGGCCTGCAGATGGTCTGCCCGGACGATGGCCAGCGCGTGGGCCAGATGCCGGAAGCGGGCATGATCCGAAAGGTCGAAAAAGCGGATTGCAGCTATTTCTCCCGATTTGAGCCACAACCACAGACTGACCAGCGCGGTGTGGCCCAGCAGCCAGACCAGCACGGCGAGGATCGCCAGCGCGATCCCGGCGACGACGAAACCCGGAAGGTCCGAGCCCTGGGCCTGCGCGCCGTAGTCATTCACCGCCAGGTCCCCACCACCACCAACGGCGGAATGGACGGATCAGCCAGGATCGGAACAAAGGCAGCTCCCGGCGTAGGATGCACGCACTCTGGTAGCGCCCGTATAGCCAGGACACCAGACACAGAGGCAGGAAGGTCCAGGCGGCCGGATGGAGTGCGCCGTAAACCAATATCGCTGCCGCCGCAAGAGCCGAGAGGTGCATGTGCCATTGGGCGCGGCGCTGGGCCCGGTAGAGATCGGCGGGCGTCAGCCTTTGGGCCACCACCGACTGCGCGAAACACGCCGCCGCCTGTTCGGTGGCATCCGGAACCCCCGCACCCGGCAGATCGCCCAGATGCAAGGGCGGAACCATGGCCCGGCTCGCCCGCCAGGTCAGTCGTCCCATCCAGACCACGGGCAGAATACCCGAGGCGACACCGGCGACATATCCCGCCTTTTTCCAGAAAGCCATGGAGGATTCCTATCGCTTGGGTGCGTGGGGGTCCGCCCGGGCGCCGCCCGTCAGGACGTGGGCAGATTCCGGTTCGGTCTCCGGACTCGGCATCTGCGTTTCGGCGGACTCCGGTGCAGTCGTTGCCGGGACGGAGATCTCGGCAGGCACTGCCATGATCTCCGCGGAGGGTCCCGTCCTGACCGTCCCCCTCGGTTCCGGAGCGATGTGCCGTTGTGCCGTGCGTGGAGCCGTCAGGCGCTCGATGCGCAGCAGGGTCTCGCCGATGTGCCGACGCAGGCTCTCGGGATCGGAAAAAGGATGCGGAACCAGCAGTGCACCCGCGCCGACCAGATTGCTGGCGATCCAGGGCAGAAAAGCCGCCGGCAGGGCGTTGCAGC
>JAKAVW010000095.1 GCA_021827445.1 Pseudomonadota bacterium | reverse complement strand
CCGATCTCGGCACCCACCCGGTAGGCGGCGGCACTGGCCAGCGCCAGTGCCCCACCCATGCCCGGCCCTCCGCCTACCGCGAAAACGTGCCCGAAGCTCCCTTTGTGCGCCTGCGGGCTGCGCGCCGGCAGGGCCGGAACTGTCCGCCAATTCAGGGCAACAAAAGCTTCCTTCATGGTCATGCCCTCTCAATGTCCTCTTCAGGATATGCGCTGACATGGTGCAGGCTCAAATCCGCACCCACATACTCCGCCTCGGGATCCAGACGAATCCCGATAAAATACTTGATGCTGCCGTAGACAATGCCGCTGCCCGCCAGAGCGATCAATACACCCAGCGAGGTGCCCAGCAGCTGGGACCAGAAACTGACTCCACCGGCCCCACCAAGGAACTCATGTCCGAAAATGCCGACGGCCAGCCCGCCCCACACACCGCAAACACCATGGAGCGGCCAGACGCCAAGCACGTCATCCAGACGCAGGCGATGCTGCACAAAAGTGAAGAGGTAGACAAAAATAATGCCGGCAATGGCGCCGATGGCTAGGGCCCCGATGGGTTGCACCACATCGGAACCGGCACAGATAGCCACCAAACCCGCCAGGGCACCGTTATGCACAAAGCCGGGGTCGCCCTTCCCTACCGCCAATGCTGCCAGCATGCCACCGACCAAGGCCATGAGCGAATTGAGCGCCACCAGACCCTGCACAGCCGCAAGTTGCTGCGCACTCATCACATTAAAGCCAAACCAGCCGATAATCAGAATCCAGGAACCCAGCGCCAGAAAGGGAATGTTGGACGGCGGCATGGCATGTACCGCACCATCTTTCCCGTAACGCCCCTTGCGCGGACCCAGCAACCAGACCGCCATCAGCGCCATCCATCCACCCATGGCATGCACCACCACCGAGCCCGCGAAATCGTGAAAAGGTGCACCAAAAGCGCTGGTAAACCAGGCCTGAATGCCATAATGGTTATTCCAGACGATGCCTTCATAAACGGGATAAACCAGCCCCACCAGGAAGGCCGTCGCCAGCAATTGAGGATAAAAACGCGCCCGTTCGGCGATACCACCGGAAATAATAGCCGGCACCGCGGCGGCGAAGGTGAGCAGGAAGAAAAAGCGCACCATCTCGAAGCCGTGGTTACCCGTGGTCAGGGTCTTCACATCACCGAAAAAGCTGATGCCGTAGGCGATGTGGTAACCCACAAAAAAATAGACCATGGTGGAAATACCAAAATCGCTGAGAATTTTGACCAATGCGTTGACCTGACTGCGGCGCCTTACCGTACCCAGTTCCAGAAAGGCAAATCCGCCGTGCATGGCAAACACCAGAATGGCACCCATCAGCAAAAAAAACACATTTCCACCCGGAGGCGTGGCGCCTGTGGCTGTCATGATCGCTGCTTCCTCTCAAAATTTAATGGCTTTTATATTTACGAAATAATGGTTAAGTGCTTAGTCATCAAGCAAGCGGCGACCATGCAACGCGCGCCCGAGGGTACTACGGTCAACATATTCCAACTCGCCACCCACCGGTACCCCGCGTGCAATACGGCTGATCGTGATACCGTCAGGAACCAGCCCCGCGAGAAACTGGGCCGTGGCCTCCCCTTCCAGGGTGGGATTGGTCGCAAAAATCACTTCCCGCAAGTCTGCCTCACCCAAACGCGCGCTGAAGCGATCAATGTGCAGGGCTTCGGGACCGATGCCGTCCAAGGGCGACAAATGCCCCATCAACACAAAGAACTCGCCGACGAACACACCCGTATCTTCGATAGCGCGCAGATCAGCAGGAGATTCCACGACGCATAAGATGGAACGGTCCCGGCGTTCAGAACGACAGACGGCGCACAATGGCGCTTCGCTCAGATTATTGCAGCGCTGACAAAAACGGACCACGGCATGGGCCTGCTGTAAGGCAGCGGCCAGCAGCGGCATGAAATCACGCTTACGCACCAACAACTCATAGCTGATCCGCTGCGCCGAACGTGGGCCAATACCTGGCAGGCGGCGAAGCAGCGCCACCAGGGCATCCATACTCGGAACATCTGCCATAAGTGCCTAGAAAGGCAGGCCCATGCCCGGAATATTCATGCCACCCGTCACTCCCGACATCCGCTCCGCGCTAACCTTCTCGGCATTGCGCACGGCGTCATTCATGGCAGCAGCCAAGAGATCCTCGAGCATTTCCTGGTCACCATCGGCCAGCAGAGAGGGATCAATACGCACCCGGCGTACGTCATGGCGGCAGGTCATAGTGACTTCTACCAGATTACCGCCCGCATAGCCTCGCACCTCTACCTGTGCAAGTTCTTCCTGCGTTTTTTGCAAACGCTCCTGGAGCTGCTGCGCTTGCTTCATGATATTTCCCAGTCCACCCTTCATCTTTCACCTCCCTGTTTACTCTTCACTTGTGAGCTGACGGCACCACTGTTCGCAGCGGGTGTCATAATTTCAATGGATTCCACACGGGCCTCCAAGACCTTCAGGAATGCGCCAATGTGCGAATCTGCGGCGACACGCGCCTCGGCCTCGGCCTGCCGAGAGGCCGTGTGCGCGCGCTCCTCCTGCACCAAGCTTCCCACTCCGATCTCTTTGGTAAGGGGTACGATGCTCAGACGCGGCTCCCGGCCAAAATACGCCGTAAGCGCCTGATGTAACGCCCTGCGGGCCTCGGTCTTGACGAGGAATGGCAAATAATTGGGCTCCACGGCCAATTCCACAGTCTCTGAATCGCAGCGCAAGGCCTGTCCATAGCGCAGGTACTCGGCAAGCATGGGAGAAACCGCCAGCGACTCCACCACACAACGCCAGTCCGTCGAGGGCGCCGTCTCAGCCACCCTATCCGGCAGGTCGGACGTTGCTATCGGCGGTGGTTCCCGAACTGCGTCCCGTGAATGGTAGGAAAGCGATAGTGCCGACAGATGCGACGCCGGTGCAGTCACCTCCGCTGCCGGCGCCGATGACTCAATAAAATGCGGAGTGCCAGGACCTGGGAGCACAGCAGGCGGCAAGTCTGGCGGTACCGCTCCGGAAAAACTCAACACCCGCAGAACAGCCATTTCCAGTGCCATGCGACTATCTGGATAAAGCGCAAAGTCACGTCGTGCCGAGATAAGCAAAAAATACCAGGACTGCAAGGTAAGCGGGCTGATTCGCCCACGTAGGCGCGCGATCACATTTGCATCATCGCGCTCCGAATCAACCGGAAGAAATTGCGCCAAGCTGAGACGATGCACGCCCTCTATGACTAAATCGAGCAGTCCGGCGCCATCCATACCCCGCGCCAGATGATCATCCAGTAAAGCAAATACCTGCGTAGCATCCCGATCCACTAATGCTCCGACCATGCCCAGCACTGCGTCGTCACTGCTGCGCCCAAGCATCGCTAGCACACCATCACGCTGAACCGCGCCACCACCATGAACAATAGCCTGATCCAGCAAACTCAGGGCATCGCGCAGGCTCCCATCAGCAGCGCGGGACAATATCTGCAGTGCGGCATCCTCGGCAGCTATCTGTTCGGCCGCCATGATCTGCTGCAATCGTCCCTGAATTTGTGGAATATCCAGCCTCCGCAAATTAAACTGCAGACAGCGGGAAAGTACGGTTACCGGCAGTTTCTGCGGGTCCGTAGTCGCCAGCAGAAACTTGACATGCTCCGGCGGTTCTTCGAGGGTCTTCAGCAGTGCATTGAAACTGTGCGTGGACAACATATGTACCTCATCGATAAGGTACACTTTATACCGACCCACCGTCGGCGCGTACTGCACGTTGTCCAGCAGGTCGCGGGTTTCATCCACCCGGGTGCGGCTCGCCGCATCCACCTCCAGCAGATCAACAAAATTTCCCGCGGCAATACCGCGACAGGCACTGCACTCTCCGCAAGGATTGCTGCTAACACCATGCTCACAATTCAGGCACTTGGCCAGTAGCCGCGCCAGAGTCGTTTTGCCGACGCCCCGCGTCCCGGTGAAAAGAAAAGCATGATGAATGCGACCGGAATCCAGGGCATGGCGCAAGGCAGCGACCACAGCCCCCTGCCCTACAAAATCGTCAAAGTGTTGTGGCCGCCAGCGGCGGGCAAGCGCGAGGTAGGCGCTCATGCGGGCCTGAAATATAGGGTGGCGACGCCAATCAGCCGCACCCCGGCACCTGGATCACCGGTTGCCGCTGCTCCCTTCCGGGCCTGACGGGGTTCACCAGCTACCACTGCGAGGGGACCGATCTTTGTCGCCATAGAAAAACCTGAGACTGTCCGCTGATGGACGGTGATTGGCGGAGAGGGTGGGACACTCCACTAATAATATATGTTCCTTGTTTAACAACCGATTACAAAGAACCCGTTTTTGCTTTTTGTACCACCTCGTTGTACCAGAAATCCGGTCCAACACCGGAACGGAGTATAGTGCCCTTACGGCAACCATTTCAACCTCTGCGCTAAGACCACTGCGCTAAGACCTTGCACCGAGCAGGGCGAAAATGCCCTGCTCGCCACCACATTCTCCATATTGTATCATTGATCCGGCAATGCCGCTGTGAACGAGTAACCATGAAGCCTGGCAGATCATGGAGCCATGTCAGGGGGGCAAAATCACATTGGACCTTCTGATACATTATGCCTTAATGTGACGAACAACTATTTACGTGATCAGGAGGTACGTTGATGTTCTCTAAATCAGATGAATTAAACGTGATCTGCAATCAAGTGGCATGGCTGGAGCGTTACATGTATGAGCTCGATTGCCTCTCACAACAACCAACTCCTGAGCTTTCTGGCGACCTTGAACAGATAATTAATGCCACCGCACCTCATTTTTTCTATATGACCAGAAAGTTGCTGGTAGATATAATATACCTAGGGATAGCAAAGCTTCTTGACCCAGCAGAACAAGGTAAGGGAAAAATGAAAAAAAATAATCTCACGCTGGAAAGAGTTATAATATCCTTCACATCTACCGATTTTCCTAAAAGAGCTTTAGCTAAGCAGCGACTTCAGGAGGTCAAGAATACGTTTTCCCCAGGATTAGAAGCGAGAAACAAAATACTGGCACACATGGATTATGATTGCTCCATGGATTATAACAATAGCATAATTAAGATGAATATTGATCAAGATACTCTTGGATCAATAATTATTAAATTAAGGCTCATTATAGAAGAGGTGGCGCCACTCAATACCTTGCCTAAAACCCTTCCGAAAAATGATAAACACTGGCTTGGTGCAAGAGATGTCATAGATCGGCTACGTCCGACTGTAACATCACAGCGGCTTTATCGCGCAGCGCAGTGTCAGCCAGCTCTGCGTTAGCCACTTCACATGAGCAAGGGTGCTGAACTTTCACAAGAACTCGGAATTTCCTGCAAGCAAGCGCTCTACAGTTCTTGGGGCAATTTCTATGGGGCGATCACCGATTTCCCATGTGCGCTGTTTGACAAGAATGGGTTTGCCATCATTAACTCCAAAGACGATCTTGAAGCCTTCGGGATCAAGGTCACCAAGCGCACAAATGTTCCCCACCTAATATCGTCGCTTCCTACATATCAACTGCTTTCTGCGTGGCGCGTAAGCCTTCCAGAAGAACTGCCATTAGGCACAGGTCGCGCCGAACACCTTGAGGGTGCCGCTGTAACGGTTATCGTAAATCGGTATGAACGAGATCGAACAGCAAGAAGCAAGTGTATCTCCCACTATGGAAGCATATGCCACGCTTGCGGTATCAAACTGTCTGGTGTCTATGGTACTGTCGCAGACGGTTTCATTCATGTTCATCACATCAAACCTATCTCATCAGTGAAAACAGAGTATGAACTGGACCCGATTCGCGACCTTCGGCCTCTTTGCCCGAACTGCCATGCGATAGCCCATCTTCGCCAAGAGCCGTATAGTATAGCCGAACTTCGGGCCATGATTGCTGAGGCACGCAAAATTGACTCTCAGGAAACACCCCCAACTAAGTGATCAGTAATTAGTGTTACTGGCCTGTTAGACTCACGTAGAACGAAAAGCGGGTTAACTCTGGATAGTAAACCATTCCGGGTGCCAGAGAGATAACCAAGCAACCCGTGGCAATTATTTCCACACTGCTACGCGCCAGCAGAAAAGCCAATGCCGCCCGACTGCTGAAAACAGATCGGTGACACCCGCCCAGGGAATGATTCACTCTCTTATGCAGAAGATCCAGGGGTGATAATCCCACCGGATTCAACAGTAACATGTATCACATGACTCCAGTTTGCGCCAACTGGCGCGTCTGGGTTTTCTTCTTTCTGAAACTGAAAAATTAAAGGTTTTTCGCATTCTTCATGCTCATCTCCGGTAATGGAGACGTGAAAACCTTGAGGACCACGAGCCCAGTTGATCCCTATTATAATGAGATCGTATTCACCAGTTAACAAAATCGCAGGAGGGAAAAACTTGTAATTTACCGGATCATCAAACCCTGATTTAATATGACAAATTTCGCTACTTCCATTACCGTTCGATGCAATGATGTATAACTCGTTATCAACATTAGTAACATGAATTTCTCTAATATTTCTGATAGTTGGCATAGCACGACATCTCCTTGAACGCTGAGATGTTTTATAACACAAATAAAAAAAATAGAAAACCACACTCCAAGAGGTCGCTGCAGCTACCTGCCCATGCTACAAAATGAAATCAGATTCAGAGACCCAGTCGGGCGGTTATTCTGCCTTCCTCTCCTGCGCCTTGATCTGTTCCAGCTCGGCACTCAGGCGGCGGACGCGCTCTGTCAGCGCAGATTCCGTAGCGGAAAGCCGCCTTCCTCTCCAGTTCTCGGGTGGATACAGCAGCGTTCCGACCTGTTCCAGACCATCCCAGCGCCCCCGTGCGGTCTGATGCGCCCTGTAAAGTTCAATGGCATCCTGCAGAGTGTCCGACCAGCGTTCTTCCTCGGCCACTCTTGACAGCCTTTGCGTCAGCGTGGCCCCCAGGTGGTCCTCTGCAAAGTAAAGACTGAGGCCCGTAAGATAAACCTTCTCGCTGATCTGATAGGGTCCCCGGCACGCCGCTGCTAATGATCCCCGGATGAATTGGCACAGCGCTTCAAAATCCGCCCGTTTCCGGCTGTGCGCTTCCACTTCGATCCACTGTAGTTCCGCGCCTTCATCGTCGCTCTGGAGGATCGCTCCATCCGGCACCTTGCCGGCCACCATGAGCGGGGGTGTGCGCCGGGTCAGTATCTCATATTCGGTCCAGACCTGTGCGCCCTGCAGCATCTGAGTGATGAGAATATTGTTAATGAGGCTCCGGTGCCGAACGTTTCCGAGGCGTAAATCCAGGCCAGACTTGGCGCCGACCTGTGGCCTGAGCCCATTCAGGAAGGCGGCTCCAGCGGGGCGCAGTACATAGGCGGAACCGCCGCCATCGATGACCCGGCGTAGCAGCAGGCCCTTCTCCTGCGCATTGCCGAGCAGGCGGTTGCCGAGCTTTTCACGGGTGCCGGGGGAGCTGCCCGGCCACAGTAAGCGGGTGATCTGGTCGCGGGTGAGCCAGCCGAAGCGGCTGACCGCTTCCAGGCCATCCAGCAGGTTTCCTTGGTGCTTCTGTAAGGTGTCCATGCGCAGTATAGCGACCCCGCCCGCAGGGTGCGGTCATAGGTCGGCGTCGCGCGTGTTTGCACCTTGTGCGCCAGGTGGGGGCTATGTACCGACCCTGGCGCCTGTGGGTTCCGTGCGCTCCCGCGCTCTACACCCAGCGGGTATGACCGCCTTCGGCGACCATGATTAGGGGCAGGAAGCCAGTAAATAGGGGCTGAACGCCCCCATTTCCAGGCCGAGCGCTGGACGCGCTCGCCTGCCCCCGTTACAGCGGTCCCCCGGGCACTGCGCGCCCGGCGGCAACCCACTCACACGGTGCCGCTGGACGCGCACCGGCGTCGTCGCCTCCGGCTCCTCGGGTTCCGGCGCTGCGCGCCTCCACCTGAGCAAGTTGCCCCCGGCCTCCTTTCGCTCCGTGCTGAACGCACGAACCGAACGGAGGGGTTCCGCCTTACGGCTGCGCCTCAGGCTGCACCCCGCGCCACCGCTGCGCGTGGTGGCTGCGGCTCCCGCCGTTGTCGGCCTTTCCTGGCTCTGTAAGCCCTGTTTAGGGTATCTGGGTAGGGTGTTGTTGCCCCCGTCCAAATCTTGGTGGCACCCATAGCAGCCTTCAGGGCACACTCTGGGTGTGCCCTGCTGCAAGCTTTACCTGCGAGGTATCGCTATTCAACCATGATCCGGCCAGTGAAGCGTAGCGGCCGAGGAATATTGAGCGGGGGATTGATCTTCGACATTTGCTCAAGCTTGATCTCCAGCGCATAGCCATCGCCGTACTCGTCTCCCACGTTGCTGGCCTCGCCAGGATTGGAGTGGCCGGTCAGGGCGTGGTGCAGATCACGGGGGATCAAGGCATTGCGACATAGGTCCTTGAACGTGTGACGGAGCGAATGAAAAACGACCATGTCAGGCATGGTCAATTTGGTATGAATAAACCAACTAAACCATTTGCCCAGCAGCTCACTGTCTTCGTTGATCTTTCCCCGGCTACGCAGGAAGGGCCAAAGGGTGATATGTCCAGCGTTTCGGATGGCTTCGACGTAGTCTAGAAAACCTAGTTCAATCAGTTTGGGATGTATCGGCACGTCCCGAATACTGGACTGATTTTTCGCGTGCAGAATACGGAAATGAGGCACAGGATCAAGCACAATATGGGATAGAGTGAGTTGGCCGATTTCGTTCAGTCTGGCGCCGGAATACAGGCCCACCAAAGGCATCCAGACGCGGGCATGGTAGCCTCCCCCACCTTTGCCCTTGGTGACCCCAAAAAGCCCTTCCGGGGAGAACATCCGGGCCAACTCATCCATCGAAAAGGGACGCCGCTCTTCCTCGGGAGCGATCCCTTCTTTGGCGGCAAAGCGGCGGTAATCGAAGCCAGAAAATGGGTTCTTGGGGAGCAGCTCATCTTTGACGGCGACGGAGAAGATCGCCCCTACCAAAGTGCCTTTCTTTTCGAGTGTTTTTGCACTGTTGCCCCGTTGATCTCGTTCATGGCGCAGCCATTCGGTAACCTGGGCGCGGGTCAGGGTGGCGGGGGTGGCTTTGGGAAGGAAAGTGGAAAGAGAATGCACCAGTCTTTGAATTTCATGGTCAGTGCGCGGCTTGCGTTCGCAATCCCCGCGCCAGTGATCGAGCAATGCTTTCCAGCTCAGGCCAGTATCGGCTGGAGGTGTTGCAGGCTCCCAAACGGCGGGTAAGGGGATATTTTCCGTGGGGGAAAGCGTAGGCTGGATTAGTCGCCCAGCTTGCCGCTGGGCGAGGATATCATAGCCTTCCTGAAGAGCTGGGAGGACGTCCAGGACGAGACGAGATTCTTCCTCGGGGATTACGGCCAGTTGATAGCCTCTGCCCACCAACAGCGTACGCACGACAGGCAGGAAGGGCTCGGGCTTGCCCCGCGCCAGGGCTTTGGCAATCTCGGCCTGGACCTCGGCGATGTTTCCTTGGAGGTCATCGTATTCGTCGTCATCGATCCCTTCGCGGCGCCAGGCGAGGTC
The DNA here is from genome assembly GCA_021827445.1 of Pseudomonadota bacterium. Classification (GTDB taxonomy): domain Bacteria; phylum Pseudomonadota; class Gammaproteobacteria; order Acidithiobacillales; family Acidithiobacillaceae; genus Acidithiobacillus. Next base: position 273 of record JAKAVW010000095.1, on the reverse strand, counting down.
AGCTTCCAGGCTGGAAAGCCATAAAGCACGCAGTCCGGCTACGAGTTCTGGCGTGACTTGGGTGATAGGCTTCAGGCGTTGGTCTGGTGGACGAGCAAGGTAACGCTGGACGGCTTCAGCATTGTCCATCTGCTGGGCGGCCTGTTGCCGCAGGGTGTTGAATTGCTGGTCGGTCTGCAGGGATAACAGTCGGGCCTGGCTGACGGCTTGGTAGTAGTCTCTACCGAGTGATTTCTTGATCTCGCGCTTGCCGAGAGCCGGACGCAGAGGTTC
>JAKAVW010000094.1 GCA_021827445.1 Pseudomonadota bacterium | reverse complement strand
CGCAGTTAATGTGAGCCGAAAATGCCCGTTGATTGCGAGCACGCCGTTTTCGATTGCAAGCCGCTACACCTACGGCTGCGGGCGGGTCGGCAGCACTCAGCCATCGCCATAATCCAGTCCTTTTGGATTGTTCGTGTTAGTGATCTCAGTGAATATAACTTCAGCTGCGTGACATGATTACCCGGTATACTGCGGTGTTATGGAGTATGGAGTACACCATTTCAGAGAGGTGCACCATGTACGGACGTTATGTCATCCACCACAGAACGCTCGAACGCTTGGTGCTATTGCTGGGCGTACGTTCTCCCCATCTGTCGCGGCAGCACAGCGTCGCCCCGAGGGAGCCTGTGCCCCAGCGATGCAGGGGCATACACGGCCCAGGCACATTGCCCAGGCTGTTGTTGGCGGCGCGGGTTGCCATCGCGACCTTGGCAACCGCTATGCTGGCCAGCTGCGCGCCCGGCCTGCCGCCTTCGGTCGCTACTAAGCCGGTCTTGCCGCCGCCGCCGCACTTTCTTACAAACAGCACGGAAGTAACCATCGGGGTGCTGGACGAAGGCTGGCACACCGGTCTGGTCCTGCCTGTCGGAGCTCTCGGTCCGTCCTTGGACCACTTGCGCCATTGGTTCCCGGAAGCGAAGTATCTCGCATACGGATGGGGCAACCGGAACTTTTACATAGCAACCCATCCGGGACCGGGAATGGCGATCGACGCCTTGTTTCCCTCTTCGAGCGTTGTTTTCGTCGAAGGCCTATCAAAGCACCCGAAAAATGCGCTTCCGCCTGATGCTCATCTGCGCTGGATATGCGTGTCCCGCACCGCCGTCTGGAGGCTCGACGCCTATCTTGGAGACTACCTGCGAATGGGGCCAAGCGAGGATCCGGTCAGTCTGGCCCCCGGCCCATTTCCGGGAAGCCGTTTCTTTGCCTCTACAGGCACCTACGATGCTTTCCATACTTGCAATACTTGGACGGCAGCAGCCCTGAAGTTCGCCGACCTGCCTGTTAGCGACGAGGGAGTCTTGTTTGCCGGACAGGTCATGTCGGAGATCCGGCCTCTGCGTTCCTGCCCAGAATGAACGGCAAAATGCATCACGTCATCTGGTGTGATGCCGATCCGGGGACTACCCAAGAATTTCATAATTTTTAGCGGGTACACAGCCATGCTGTCTCCTTCATCATTGGGGAGCGAATTCTTTCGCGACAAAGCCAAGGCTTTAACCGGGGTTTCATGCTCTGTTGCTATGGCCTGCGCGTGTTGCCAAAGCGTGGGTCGCCTCCATTGTCTGGGGTGCAGGTATATCGCGCTGAGCAAGGCGGTGGTGGCTGATTGGGAGTACAGACCTCGCCGGGCAACCCTCGGGATGATTGGCCGGGAGGGCTAATATCCAGGTTGCTCCATGAAATCGCCCTTACACCACAAGCAGTGCCAATGATGGCGCGCACCGCCCTACAGAAAAGTCTTCCGTGCATGACCCTGGCGACACGGGACGATGACTCTATTTGCCCTGCAGCTTGGTGAGATGTGCCTGGAGTTTCCTAATCTGCGATTTTACACGTGCCGCCTTGGCCAGTCGCAGCGTTTCGCTCTTGGACGTCAAAATCGTATCCAGACGTTTCAGCCGCATAATGCGAGCCTGGATATGGGCAATCCGTTTCTGCTTGACGATTTGAGCATGGGTTGCGATTGCCGTTTTAGCGGAAGTTACCGCTGAAGTGGAGGGAATGGTTGTGGACGCGACCGCCAACGGTGTGCCAAGCAAAATACCAATAACAGAAACAACGAACAAGCGATTATTCATCTTGAAAACTCCTTCTTGATTTAGCATATCCCAGGTGCTCGACCGTCTCGGTCTGTAGTGCCCGCTCCACCAGCTGCTTGGTCAGCCCGCCTTTACCTATCCAATCTTCCGGGGTCTTGTAGGAGGAATCTTCGCCCAGATCCATCCCGCCTGCCGCCACGGCCTGGACCAGCCTGTTTTTAGGAATTTCAGCAACCATCATTCATTTTTCCGATTCTCTGCCAGTATCTGGTCTTTCCACGGCGTCCATGCCTGGACCATCTTCATGCCCGGCATTTCTCTTTCGCAGGCAGATGCGGATCGCAGGGTGCGCGTCCTTCGCGGGACGCGCACCCGTCCTGATGCTGAATGGTCCCTTCTTTCATGAAAATATTCAGGTTGTTCTTGGTGGCAAAGTGCAGCAACTCCGCGTAAGCTTCCGGCTGTGACTGTTCCAGGGCTTCGTCGAAAATAATGGACGCATAGCCATCGATGGTTGCCGGTTCCACGTCATCCTCATAGTGAATTTTATGGTTCGGACCAAAGTGTGCCAGGCCTGCTCCCTCAATCAGCATTTCCGCCCAGTCCGATGGCCGGAATTTACGACGATCCGGCAGCACAACGCCTTCAATAACAATGAGCATGTTTTATTCCTGTGCGTGAATGGTCAGGATTCGATCTTGCCGGGCGCAACCCTTGCAGGGTGCGCCCCTTGCTAGATGTGCCCTTCCCGACGGGTGATGCCCACAGCGACGATGCTCGTCAGGCTGACTACTTGCAAAGGGTGATGAACAGCCGTTTGGGCGATCCCTTTAGCCATGGGGTAACTGGTGGTGATGACGCAAATCAGCCCATCCTGGCGATGAATGTCCAGGACGGCATATTTCATGCCGAGATCCAACGCATGCTGTGCCAAGGCAAGAATGCGATCACTGATCCGATGCTGTAATGCTTGCAGCAGGCTGATTTCCGTTTCAACCATGGCATATCCCCTTTTTGTGCCGTATTTCTGAGTGCGTGTGTTTGAGTCTGTTTACGTCGTGAAGTTCATCAAGATGGTATCAGCATGTCATACTCCAAACTGTCGCTGCAGCACGGTATCCACCACTTCGCACATCGGGCCTTTTTCTTCCGCGCACAGGTGCCGGATCACATGAAAGGGGATCCCCGCGTCCCACAGGGAGAACCCACAGGCCATGATGCAGGCACCGGTCCGGCTGCCGACCAGGCCCCATTCCGTGATTCCCGTAAACCCCCGCAAGGCATCCATCGCCGCCTGGTCCAGCCCGTAGCCCGTTTTCTCCAGGACGATTTCATGACCCACGTCAATCACCGCTCCGCCATCCTGGCCGTCGTTCAGGCGGGTTCTGAACAGATTGCCGGGCAGGTTGACGAATCGGGTGCCCACGATGGCGGAATCACTGCCCACGATCGCCGGAATGCGCAATTGAGGTATGGATACCGGAGAACGCCATGAAAAGCTTCACCCGCCACGCCCAGACCGAAGGAATTTCTCCGGGGACCTTGGCAGGGAGACTGTTGGCCGAAGCCGTTCTCGCCCTCCCTCCGCGCCAAGGGCTATCCTCAGGGGAGATCATCACCCTGCACGCCGCAATCGGGCTGGACAAGGGAGACCGCCCCCGCTTCACCGTTACTTTGCTCCGTGCTTATCGGGTTAGCTCCCATAGATACTTATATATGGTGTATCACTGCTTTCATGAGCACTGTTCATGGTATGCGGCATGCCGTTTTAGGCGACAACCCGATAAGCACGCTTTGCTCCACTAAAGATGTCCCCAGACACTTCATCCTTTTGGGTGAAATCCGGCCGTACTCAAGGAATTCAGATCCCTGGATGGGACATCTCCTCATCGCTCGCGCCGTGCGATCACCCGCCGCCGCAACGGATGGGGATGCGCGACGATAATCCGGCGGACCGGACGACGACGCGCCCGGTAAGCGATACGGATGCGGCCGCCGACGGGACGGATAACCGGATGCATACGCCATCGGTAAAAAGGCCGATTCCTGTACACGGGAACCACCCGCGCGCGCCAGATCCGGTAACGCGCCAAATCCACATGATGTCGCAGCCACCAGCCAGGATGATAGACGCGATACCACGGCGCCACCCGCGCCCTCCACCAGATGAAATAGGGCCGAAAGGCGGATACCGGAGGCGGCGGACCGTACAAGAGTGGTGACGGCACGACCATGGTCATGGGCAGCGGCAGCCAGGGGCCGTAGTAATCGCCGCTGTACAGCCAGCCACCCGCCGACCATTCGTAATAGAGCCCATCATCAGAGTAGACAAAATCCGCCATAGCCGGCAGGTAGTAGGCATTGACTCCGTCCCCCACGGAGAAAGCAAACTCTACACCGGCTGTCGCGCGCGGGATAGAAAATACCCACACCCCGCACAACAGGAGGAACGAGATCAACCCAAGGACCGCCCATTTGCCCCAGAAACGACCGTTTTCCCGCATGTTCACCTCCGCCCCGCGTCAGCTTGGGTTTTCCTGAGCGCGAAGACTTACCGTCGCCAACCGCAGTGCCAGCAGGGATGGATGTAATATCCCCCACGCGGAACGACCACACAACCGGACAGCAACGCCAATCCCAGCAGCATGACCAGGATCTTCCAACCGCTTTGATACGATGGCCCACCATGAGAAAACATGATTTTCACCTCCAACGCCCAGCCTAGTCAGCGGCCTGGGCTTGCCGTGAATTTTCCTATTACTCAAATACTTTGGGTACCTGGGGATGTTCCTCCCGTGCGGCCGCCCGCTTCACTGCGGACTGGACGGCGAGAAGCGTCGCCAGTGCTTGCGCACCCTTGATAAAAGTCAAAATAATGGCCGCCAGGAGAGCCAGCAGCGTATCCCACAAACGCGGGGTGATCGGGGGCCATTAGTGCCACCGCCCGTGTGCCAAAACCTGCGTCCCGTCCTCCGCCAGCCATGGCCAGGAACCTGGCGGGCACCCGGGCAGGGCCGATACACCCGGCATTCCGGGCACCGTATCCAACGTTTCCGCGAGCACCGATCTCCGCCGACTGGCGAGGGAGGAACCGTTACGCCCCATGGCGGCCCCGCAGCCAGAAGTCATCGCGCAACCTGCCAGAGCGATCACCATCCCTATCCACACGCCAACCATTTTGCGTTCGCCCACCGCTTTTACTGGCCCTGCAGTTTGCCGAACCGCGTCTGGAGTTTCGCGATCCGCGCATCCACCTTGGCGAGGCGTCGCGTTTTGCCTTTGGACCGCAAAAGGGTTTCCCGATGCTCGAGATGACCGAGGCGGGATTGGATGCGGGCAACCCGTTGCGCCGACGTGAGTGACGCGGCGCTTGCCGCCACCGAAGAGAGCGAAAGGCACCAAACCAGAAGAAGGATGCCGATAGGGACCGATTTGCCGAAAAGGATCATTCATGGAAACCTCCCAATCTGTGGTTTGCCTGAGAACAACCTCGCCCCCCATCCGGATGTCCAATCCCATTGGAAACCTTCGGGAATATTTCATGGAAGAATACGGAGGCAGTATAAATCGTGCCTTTTCACAATACCACGACGAATTTGTTACAGAATGTGAATCCAGAATCGTACCGTCCGCCTTACTGGCAACCTGCGGCATGGGTGGCTGTCACTGACGGGCATAATAACGCCACCGATGAGCAGCGGATGAGGACTGGCCTAGACGGTACCAGTTTCTTTGCCGCGCAAACGGAGTTGAACCTAGTGCCTGACCAGCGGGAGAAGAAACCCTTTCAGATGCACGTGGCCCGTTGAACAGGCTGAACATACGGTGCAGCAAATCGTACGTTTAGGCTTGGTTGGCCGCTTCCTGTGGTGCATGATTCGACAAGAGCAAGCAGTCAAGCTTGGTCGCACTGACATCGAAATCGTCGACGACAGAACCGAGCCGCCCGGGACTATCTACCATCATGCATTGCTTGAGCTCAAGATACTGCGCAGCTTTGGATCCACTGGGACTCCTGTGACTCAGGAGGTCTTGGAGCGACACATCCTTGACGGAGTGAACCAGGCGCATTCATACGGCGACACCCACAACAGTCTGCTCCGAATGCTCTGTTGCTTCGACATGCGAAAAGCCGATATCGGTGATAGTGTGACGTTCGCCCATGTGAGCAATCTGGCCAAGGACCTCAACGTCAGCCTCCGCCGATGGTACCTATATCACTCTTCCAAAGCCCTTCGGGAGGCGAACGCCGACGCAAAAGTTTCGACGGTAGGTGGAGCCCCCTAGCATCCTTACGTCTTCGTACTGATAACGTTGGCACATTATTCAGACAACCCCATCTGACTTATTGAGGGTAACCAGTACGACTTACCTTCAACATTTATAGCCATGCCCTCACCGTCCGTTCTCAACACATCCGCTCCTATCCCCACCTTCCTCGGCAACCCATGAAAATACGCCAACCCCACCGACACCCATCGGCGCAAAAACTCGTCGCCTTCCCCACCCTCACGCATCATCGCCAGCATTTCCTGCTCTAACTTACGCTGACGGACTTTTTGGGCGGCACCCTCTTTGGCTTTAGGCATCGCGACACCCACAGAATGCGCCTCACGCAAATATCGCACAAACCCCGTCAGAGCGGCACGTTGGCCGGGCACCTTAGCCAAATATACATCCACAGCCTTCTGATCTGGCTTCTTTAGGCCCATTTTCTGGGCTTCCAACATCAACGCTTTCGCAGGTGCCATGGCAAGGCGCACGGATCGCAAACTCAGTTTTCCAGCTTTCACCTTCGCCATAAGTGTATCGTGATAGCCTTTCAGTACCCGCAGACCTGGCGGATCGCCTTCCAGCGCCTTCAGCATACCAGCAATTTGCCGCTTCTCGGAATCTCCTGCCTGCACAGCAACATCTTTGACCACTAGCCCAGTTTCCTGCATCCACCGCATGGGAAGCCTCACCCTGCGTAGCCCCTCGGCGCCGAAATGAGCAATCAATCGGTTATAGTCCGGGATAGCCTTCCAAACTTTCTCGATCTCCATAAAGAAGGAAAGATAGCGGTTCACGGTAATGGCGGCCTTGTTATCCCCGACAGTAACGGCCAACCATGCACCAAATCGCTCAAAATGACCAGCCATAACCGGCATAGCAAACGCTGCCAAGTTCATGGCTATCCGCTTGGTCAGGAGGCTTCGCCAATAGCACGGCTCACACTGGGCACCCCTGCCAGCCGGCATAGATTGCCCACATTCCTGGCAGAGGATCATTCCGCCATCGAGGCAGACTTTGCACAAGCGCCGCCCATCGTCGGTCACCACCAAGAGTCTAGGGTGGTGGCATGCCTGGCAGTTTCCGTGATCTGCATGGGCGCATTTTGAGCAAAGCCGTAGATTATGATTAAACCGAGATACCCGCGTTAGCCTTCTCGACAACTCGCCACAAAGCTCACAGGCCTCAGCCTCCCTAAAATATTTCGCACAGGAATTACATACAGGGCCAGAGCGCGTCACCCGTCCCACTCGGAAGTCTGTCTTTCCACACCGGATGCAGGGCTGGTCCAGCGCACAGTGACGACACACAGCAGTTATATCCCTGCGCGGCAACCGTGCGTAATTCCCACACTTCGGACAAAGTCGGCGCTTGAATTCTCGTGCGTAGCATGTGGGACAATACTTATAGCCGTGGTAAACCCGCGTTATTTTTCTGCCTCGCTTGCCACATTCGTCGCAAATCACCTCAGCCGACAGCGTCGCCACCGTATCCATCATCGCTGCGACATCTCCAGCTTGCGCTGTAATCGCCGCCACATGCGCATTACTTCGTGACGCGGCCGGGGCTGACCAGGATCGCGTACTGCCTGCTTTCTGGGTCCTCTGGCGTTATCAGGCAGTTGCGCGAAAGTCTCAGCGAACAAGTCTGGCATCCGTTCTCCCTTGCTCACAAAACCTTGGCGGGTAATACCGGATTCCTGGAGATACTTAGACACGTCGGCCAAGTCGGTTCGCATCAGCTTCCACAGCGCGCCCAGCAACAGGTGACGTTCCGCTGTACCGAGCAGTTCCACCCCCGTGCCGGGATTCAGCGGTAGCTCAGGGACTGCAACCCCCATCCGCTCCAGAAATACGTGCAACGCCTCCGCATCGCTACGATTAGCTCTTCGCAATAATGCGGACAAAAAAGACGCACCGGCAAACCATGCATCGGTCTCCGTCGGGTGCGCCATAAACTGACCACTGCCATGACGAATCGCCTCGTCGCCTGCATCCTGGAACGCCATAGCATCGTCCGAACATGGCGTAATAGCGCCCACATCCCGCAAATCGCCTCTGCAGGTCGCGCAGACCGCCATATGACCATCCTCCGCATGCAGACGGTGCGGCTCCAAGGGCGCCCTACAATGTGGGCAGCGGTCTAGCAGCGAACAATGATGATGCTCGCAACCCACATGCCACGCGAGACGCCATTGCAGGCGATAATAAGGAATACGGTCATCGCGCAAACAATCAGGACAATACTGCAGACCGCTTCGCCGCTTGGTATTCCGCGCTCCCAGCGCCAATATCCATGGCCACACGGCCTGTCGGGCAGAGGTCCTTTACTGACACGCTCAGCGACACTTTTGAGCGTCGCGGCACGAAAGGAAGACAGCGGAATCCCCGCCGGGGCGGTCAGCTTATTCAACGGTGCGTCATCCAGAAAACGGTCTGCGTCTCTCGTCCATATGCGCCACTTAGGCCACACTTCGCCGGTAAGCACCATGGGATCGCAGCCTTGGGCAAGCGCCGCCCGCACTAGCCACGACGAGATAATCTCATCGGGCAGCAAAGGTACAGAACGCACCTAACGCGGGCGCTCTACACCAGTTCCCGAATGCCATGCGTAGGCCGCAGCCATTGCTTCCCCTCTATGATCGATTTGTCGATTTTCTCCGTACCCGTTTTAATGGCTTCCACCGCACACTCCACCAAAAGCCGATGGAGATTCCCAAGATTTCCTTCGGAAATGGCGAAAAGCAGACTTACCGTCTCGCTTTGATGTAACAAAGAGGGCTTTTTGAGTGGTAATACTCGTTCAAAACTCGCTACCAGTTGCTGAAACTCTGGATTCAATTCCCAAGGCGGCAACGTGACCACATCAAAGCGGCTGGCGTGCTGTGGGTCCGTGTGCAAAACCCGGACGGCCTCTCTGATGCCCACGCCAACGATGGGGATCGCCAATTCGTTGCATAGCAGCTTGATGGCGTTCATGACCTCGCGTTGTTTAGTCACCGTCCCCGTCAGGAGAGAGTGAAATTCGTCGATAACCAGGATACGCACATGGCAGTCTCGCATCAGATGAACCACCTGGTAGCGCAGCTTAGAAGCAGAATCCGTCGCTCGGTACGGTGTCCAGAAACGCTCCAGGATCGCTATATACAACCCCTTTTCGTCCGCGCTGGGCGGCGCTTCGCTTACAATAACCGGTTTGACGGGTTCCGCATCCTCATTAACGTAGCCCTCTCCATGCAACTTCTGAAAACGCCGAATAACCGTTGTCTTGCCATTGTTGGAATCACCAACGATCAACAGATTAGGCATACGTGGGCGCACGGGCTTTTCCATTAAACTGCGCAAGTTATCCAAAAGGCGATTAGCCTGGGCGTAACCTATCCAGCGCGGCTCGTCGAGAAATGCCATGCGGTCCTTATCCGACATGCCCAAAATATGGCGGAATTCCGGATGAATATGAGTAAGGTCCATCATGCAATATCATCCAATGGCTTAACAACGCCTTTCAGCAACATCGAGGCAGGGGCCGCTTTCTCCAATACGCTTCTATTTGAAGTCAGCGGCTGTGATGGAGATACCTTTTTCGCGTGTTCCTTGCGCTTTTGCTGTTGGCGACGCGCCTTTTTCGTCCTTTCCGACGAGCCATCGACCTGTTGCCGCAGATCATTCAAGGCTTGGAGCACCATGGCCTCATCCACAGATTTCATACCCTGCTGACGAGCGCGGCTTACCGCCTGCTGGTACTCCCAGATACTCATGCTCGGCATCGTCTGATCCGCGTATGGGACGCGAAAATACATTTTTAACTCA
>JAKAVW010000093.1 GCA_021827445.1 Pseudomonadota bacterium | reverse complement strand
GCATTCCCGATGAATGGTTTCTCAGTTCTTGAGAATGGAAGTCTCGAATAGTTTCAGCGCAATGACTCAAAAACATACGACCTCGTCGGCCGCACTGATCCGACTGGAGAGTTCTTTCATGGAGCTTTTGCTGACACCAATTGGCAGGTCTTCCACCCCTTGTGCTTTCAGGGAGCTGCCACAACACCGGACTTCCAGACCCAATTCCAGCAGTTCCCTCAACAAGGTTCACGTACTCTCGCTGATGGCATCGGTACTGGTCAGCACACGCGGATTTTCCGAATCGGGGCCAGCATGAAGAACGATTAAAGCGCTGGTCATGAGGAGAGCTCCTGATCAAGTGGTTCGGGGATGGGTTTCTTTGACCGCCAGGGCGACCCACAAACCCGAGAGGGCAACGATACCGACCGTCAACCAGATAGCGGAGAGAATCTCGTCACCCCATTGAGCGACCAGACCGAGAATCAGACCACCGATGGCGTAACCCGTATCCCGCCAATAGCGATAGGTACCGAGGATCCGACCTCGTTCCAGGGGTGGGGCGACATCCGACATGGCGGCAATCAGATTGGGATAAAGCAGAGCCATACCGAGCCCCATCACCGCAGCGGTAATGATCCATGCGGAAAAATGACTGACCAGTGCAGTTCCGGCGAGTCCTGCTGCCAGCAGCGCGAAACCCAGCAACACGGGAGGTTTGCGACCGATGCGATCGGCCAGATGTCCGGTCCAGAACTGGCACAATCCCCAGACCATGGCGTATATTCCGGTGATCCAGCCGATGCGAATCACACCCAGACCGTGGAAGCGAAAAAATACCGGAAAGAGCACCCAGACCAGGGTGTCGGCGATTTTATTGGCTACCCCGGCCTGACACAGTGCCCGATAGGTGACATCCCGAAAGGATACCCGCAGGAAGGTCGCCCATGCGCCAGCTTCAGGCGTGGTGGAGACGGGTGCCCCGGCCCGTTGCTGGTTCTGGGTATGCTCGGCATGCACCCAGGCTATCGTGTCCTGTATCCAGAACAGCAGCATCATGGCCAGGGCGATAACTATCAGGCCAAATACCAGCAAGGCCCAGCGCGGTCCGTAGAGGACGGCCAGATAACCCGTAGCGAGACCTGCCAGCCCTACCGCAATGTAACCCATCGCCTCGTTGATGCCGACGGCCAAGCCGCGCTGATGACTGTTGGCCAGATCAATCTGACTGGTGACCGTCATGGTCCAGGTGAAGGCTTGATTGATACCGAGAAATACATTGGCGCCAACAATCCACCACCAGTTGGGCGCAAAGAAAATCAGGATTGGAATGGGAATACCGGCTATCCAGCCCAGCAGCAGGACGCGTTTGCGGCCGATCCGGTCGGAAAGCCCGCCGGCCACAAAGTTCAGGGCTCCTTTGACCAGGCCAAAAGAAATCACAAACGACGCCAGAAACAAAAACGCGTTTTTGTCGACACCGAAGATATGGCTCATGGCGGGCAGCACATTGCGCTCCATGCCGATGATCAGGCCGACAAAAAAGACTTGCGCAGTCTGTAGCAGAAACTGCCCGCGGTTGATGAGGATTCCTCGCACATGCTGCGGTGCGGTCGACGCCGTGGAGATCATGAGCGATATTCTTTACGGATGGGTACGACTGTACTCAGTTCCCGCTGGTTGCGGGTGGTGATCTGCATCTGGTCGAGAATGAGTTCGCGCACGATCTCGCAGGTCTCCAGTACCTTGGGACTGGTGAGCCGGTAGTTGCAGAAGGTCCCGCATTTGTCACAGTGGACCAATCCTCGCGCTTTCAGAATATTCAGGTGCTGGGAGACATTGGCTTTGGACATGCCGGTCAGTTCGGTGAGTTCCCCGGCGTTGCGCTGCCCCTCCCCCAAGTGGTGGATGATCTCCAGACGTTTGGGGTGGGCCAGGGCCGCAAAAACCTCTGCGAAAAGGGCGAAGCGTACGGTTTCGCTGCTCATGCCGCCTTCCCCAGATTGGTGGCGACAATGCGCATCATTTCTGCAGGCTTCTCCGGGATATTGGCTGTGAGCTCGCGGACAAAAGTCGCCCGGTCCATGCTCAAGTAAGGATCCCAGCGTTTCTCGAAACCCAGCGTCGAGGAGGGTTTCCCGGACAATCCCGCGCCGCAGACACTGCCTGCAGCGTGGCCGGGGAATATCTCCAGATCATCGGGGAGGGTCAGGAGCTTCTGGTGGAGACTGTCGTAAAGCTTTCCAGCCATTTCTTCCGGGGTGCCATCCAGATCCGGCCGACCGACACCACTGACAAAGACTGTGTCGCCGGTCAGTGCGAACCACGGGTCCGGGCTACGCCGCATGTCACTCACCAGCAGACAAACGCTGTCCATCGTATGCCCCGGGGTGTATAGCACTTGGGTCAGGACGTTGCCGGTTTCCAGTACTTCACCGTCCTTCAAAGCGCGAATGGGAAAATGGACCTGATTCACATCGCTCTCATGCAGGCAGTAGGGCGCATCCGCCAGAGTCGCTAGTGCCTTGCCACCCGAGAGATGATCAGCATGGATATGGGTATCGATCACGAAGCTGATCCGTACGGCCGCCTTTTGTGCTTCACTAAGAAACCACTGCTCGTCACCGGCCACCACATCTACGGCAACCGCAAAGCCTTTGCCACCACAACCATAGAAGTAGGATAAGGTCCCATCGGTACTGCTGCGTTGTTTGAAAAACATGAAGACTCCTCCGAAAAACGTTAGTCAATAAATATCTTAACCAATGTATGAATAAAAGCCGGAGGGTGTCAAGATCCCTTTCGTTTTAGGTCTATTCGCCATCAAGGGCGGCTCGTTACTGATGGGGTCGTCTGGCTTTTACCATGGACACGGGTTTAGAATCCCAACATGTCGTCGTCATATCTCACCAAAACATAAGGACAGTATTCATTCATGGAGAAAAAATCCATCGCGTTGGCCATAGGTCTTTTTATTATTGGAGGTCTCACCGGCGCCGTCGTGGAGCGTTTTGCGGTGGCGCCCCGTGTGGAAACGGAAGTCAGCCTCAGCGCTGCGAAAAGCTTGCTGGAATCCGTGACCCACGGGCAGGCCAAGGCCGAGAAGGTGTTCCCCGGCCCCGGCGGATTAACAGGGATCGAAGTGACTCTGGGAGGACATCCGACTATTGCCTTTGCCACTGCGGATGGCAAATATCTGATTGCCGGTCCGGTTCTGAATACGCAAGGTGAGGACGAAGCGCATGCGGCGATGATGAAGCTTGGCCTGATTCCCAAGCCGGCGAGTCCTGCGATTATAGCCAAGAAGGCGGCTCATGCCGACAGCTTTGTGCTGGGTACCAGCGGGCCGGAGATGACTGTTTTTGTCGACCCCGACTGCATTTTCTGCCACAAGTTCTATGAAGAGGCCAAGCCACTGATTGACGCCGGTAAGCTCAGGGTGCGTTATGTGGTGGTGGCGTTCCTCAAAAGGAGCAGCGGCCCCAGAGCCGCCGCCATTCTCGGTGCCAAGGACCCTGCTATCGCTATGGCGGAGAACGAAAAAGGCTTTGATGAAGCGACGGAAGAGGGGGGTATCAAGCCTGCCCAAAATCCTGGCACAGCCATCATTAGTGCAGTAGAAAATAACACTAAGTTGCTCAGTGAGAGTGGTGAAATGGCTACCCCTACCATGATTTACTGTGATCAAAAAGGTGAACCCACCCTGGCACATGGCTTGAGCAAAGAAAACCTCAAAGATTTTGTTGCACACATTGGTAACCTGCAAAATGGAGCATGCCAGAAGTGACTATGCCCGGGACAAACGCAGCCGTGATTCAGCGTGGCGACTACAAAGTACCCAGATATCAGGTCTCTGAAGTCGCTCTTGATCTGCGTTTGGACCCGGAAAATACCGAGGTATATGCCCGCCTCCATTTTCAACGCATCACTACGGCTCCAGTTACCGAATTGCATCTGGATGGCGAGTCTCTGGAGCTGTTGAGCCTCCAGCGGGATGGCCGGACACTGGCAGAGCATGAATATCGACTGACTGACGCGGGCTTGTTGCTACTGAGTCCCCCAGAATCTTTCGTTCTGGAGAGCACCGTGCGCATACATCCTGCGGCCAACTCCACGCTTTCCGGTCTTTATTACGCGGGCGGGCAATTCTTGACCCAATGTGAAGCGGAGGGCTTCCGGCGCATTACCTACACCCTGGATCGTCCCGACTGCCTTGCCCGCTTCACGGTCACCTTGCATGCCCCGCAAAAAAATTGCCCGGTGTTACTCGCCAATGGCAACTGTATAGCCACGGGTGACGAGGAGGGCGGCTGGCACTGGGCCCGCTGGGAAGATCCTTATCCCAAACCGGCATATCTTTTCGCCATGGTGGCTGGTGATCTGGCGGTGGTTCGCGATCAGTACCGTACTGCTTCCGGCCGGAACGTGACGCTGGAAATCTATGTGGCCGAACGTGATACCGGCGCCTGCGCCCAGGCCATGGACAGCCTCAAGCGTGCCATGCGCTGGGATGAGGAGGTCTACGGTCGGGAATACGACCTGGACCGTTATATGATTGTCGCTACCGACAGCTTCAATATGGGCGCGATGGAGAATAAAGGCCTCAACATTTTTAATGCTAAATATGTGCTCGCCAGCCCGGAAACCGCCACGGACAGCGACTATCAGGGCATTGAGTCAGTCATCGCCCACGAATATTTCCACAACTGGACCGGCAACCGGGTGACTTTGCGTGACTGGTTTCAGTTGAGTCTCAAGGAAGGCCTGACCGTGTTTCGCGATCAGGAGTTCAGTGCCGATCAGAACTCCCGCGGTGTCCAGCGCATCGGTGATGTGCGCCGTTTGCGCACTGCCCAGTTCCCGGAGGATGCTGGTCCTCTTGCCCATCCGGTGCGGCCCGACGCCTATTCCGAGATCAATAATTTTTACACTGCGACAGTCTACGAAAAAGGCGCCGAACTGGTGCGGATGATCCACACCCTGTTGGGTAAAGCACAGTTTCGCCAGGGCATGGATCTCTATTTTCAGCGACACGATGGTCATGCGGTCACCATCGAAGACTTTATCGCCGCCATGGAGGATGCCAACCAGCGCGATCTCTCCGGTTTTCGTCGCTGGTATAGCCAGGCGGGAACGCCAATCCTGCGAGCGACTGGCAGCTACGATCCGACCCTGCGCAGCTATACCCTCACTCTGCATCAGGAAACCCCGGCAACACCTGGACAGCCCGTCAAAGAGCCGGTGCCAATCCCCGTGCGTATGGCGCTGCTCAACACTCAGGGGCAACGGGTCCCTCTGGGCGGAACTGACAGTGAAAGCATACTTTTAATGGAGCGGGCTGAACAGTCATGGACTTTTAACAACCTCCCTGATCCGGTGATTCCCTCCCTTTTGCGTGGCTTCTCTGCCCCCGTTCGCCTCGAAAGTCTATTAGATGATGATGCCCGTAGTTTTCTCGCTAGCCATGATGATGATCCCTTCAATCGCTGGGAGAGTACCCAGGATCTTGCGGTAAAAGCCTTACTTGCCGCCGTAGCTGATGCGTCTGTTGCCTCGCTGCCGGGCGCTCTGCGGCATGCTATCGCGACGACTTTAGGCGATGCACAGATAGACCCGGCTTTCCGTGCCGAACTGCTTTCTCTCCCTAGCGAGGAATATATCGGCGAGCAGATGCCGGTGATCGCCGTCGAGGCCATTCATCACGCGCGTGATGAGCTGATGCGCACTATCGGCACGCAGTTCGTACCGGAGTGGGTGGGGTTGTATCACAATCTCGCCGCGGACTATCAGCGCGACGGTTTATCTATCGGTTACCGACGCCTGCGTAACCTGGCCCTCAGCTATCTGATTGCCAGCGACCTTGAAGGCCATGAGGAGATGATCCTGTATGCCCGCCAGCAATACGCTCAGGCCGACAATATGACAGACCGCTTGGCCGCTTTTCAGTTGCTGGTACAACATCGTTACCATGATGCCGAGGATGTCCTGCTCGACTTTTACCGAAAGTGGCATGAATATCCGCTGGTGATTGACAAATGGTTTGCGATACAGGCAGCCGCACCACGCCCGGAAACACTGAGTCAGGTAGAGCACTTGCTCGTGCATCCCGCCTTTGATTGGCGGATACCTAACCGGGTACGCGCAGTGCTCGGCGGCTTTGCCGCTAATCCCACGGTGTTCCATGCGGCGGATGGTTCTGGTTATGCCTTTTACGCGGAACAAATCTGTCGTCTTGATGATCTCAACCCGCAGACGGCGGCGCGTCTGGCAACGCCCCTGAGCCGTTGGCAGCGTTACGATGCTCCACGCCAGCAGGCTATGGGCGAAGCCTTGAAAAGGCTGGCGGGTAAGCCCAAGCTTTCCCGCGATCTGGCAGAAGTCCTACAGCGTTCTTATCCCACTTAAAGATTGAATATATTCACACACCTAAGGAGACTGAAAAGATGGCTATAGATCGTCAACGCGCCCTCGCCAGAGCACTCATGCTGAAGCACGAAGAAAGCATGGATGCAGCGACAATCGCAGTTGCGGAGCAGTTAAGTGGCAAGGAAAATCTCACACTCGGCGAGGCCGTCAGCGTTCTGGGTAATGATCAGATCGCCGAGGTGGTAGGTTTCCTAAATGAGAGCATGAACTGTCAGCAACTGGAGCAGGTCTGCGACACTGACACCTATGATCTGGAGCAGGCACGCGAGTGGGAAGTGACGGAGCCGCAGTATTGCCTGGCCCACGAAATTGCCTTGATTGCGCATATGACCGAACGCAATCGCGAGAGCCTGGATTAAATACTGCCGGGAATTAGCCCCATGGTCGTGGGGCGTCCTTCAGACGCTCCCAATACTTGGAGAATTTTTTGTGTTGTCGGCTCTCCCGGGCATGAAGATAGCCTACCAGCAGCCCCGCACTGAAAGCGAGTCCATGCTTGCGGCTGGTAGCCAGCCCCGCCAGATGCTGTCCTGCCATGTCGGCGTCATGTATGGCACCAGAGATTTCCTGCAAGGCGGAAAGTATTTTGAGCAGGGTTTTACTGTCTTTGCTGGGCCACATATCGCCAAGTGCCAGAATCACATAGCGCCAGTTCTTAATGCGTATGCGCAAGGCGTGAAAACTGGCGGCGGTTTTGACTGCATCTCCCGCAGCCATTAATTGGCGATCCTGACGCCGCAAATGCATTTCCGCGTAGTGCTGCAGATCCTGATCACTGTATAGCGCTGCACGCAGCAGCAGCGCCCAAAGCTTCAGGGTCGCGGCGGCGAACTGGCCAAGATGTGCATGCGTTGCTTCAGCCTGTACCATCAGCCAACTCTGCAGCGGGGCCACTTCGGCGCCTGTATCCATGGCCAATGTCTCCCAATAAGTGGCGAGTACTTCATGGTCACGCCGTATATTTTGCTGGTGAAACCAGCCCGCCAATTCCCGACGGGCACCGCCGAGACGGTTATCAGCATCCAGAGCCCGGCAGAAACGCAGTAGGGCGCGCAGGCTGCGAACGGTTTTGCGCAACTGATGAAAGGTCTTCGTGCTATTAGCGGCCCAATGCTGCCTGGCTTCGCCAGTCGCCTGCTGACTTTGCTGGATCAGCAGGCGGCTAAGTGCCGTTCCGGCGTTTTCGTGGCGGCGGAGCGGTGGTGTTTTGTCCCGCATCGCACTGGTATCGGCCGGTATCAGCCCGGCGAGACGCAAACCCCGGAACAGCTTGCTTTCCCCATCGGGCAACAGCGGCAGATCGTGGCACAGCTCCGCGCCCATCTCCAATACCGCGGCAGGCTCCCCTGTTGCCAGTTCCAGTTCTACTTCGAGAATCGGTTCGCGCAAGCCGTTGGCAATGATTTCTCCGCGATCCAGTGCGACCAGAATCTGGCTGCCATCCGCGCGATCCACCCGACTCTCCAGCCGTTCAAAACGGGTTTCAAGAATGACTTGCAACGCTAAATCCAAAAAGGGTGCCAGTAACGCTGCAGCATCCGCGTCAGTAAATACCCGAAGATCAACTTCAGAGGAAGAAACGGTGACGTTCCATTCGGGACGCTGATGCAGCCCGCCAGTGGATTGGCCTTCGGCCTTGAGAGTGGCTACCCACTCTTTCCCTTCCCGACGCACACGGTAGGCCAGTCTGGCGCGCTGCAAGGCACCATCGCGACTATCGTAGTATAGAGCGTGAAGCGGCAAAGGGGGTGTTGTGCCCAGTGCCAGCAGAGGATGTTGATAAATCTTTTCCCAGGCGGCGGGGGAAGGATCGAGTATCTGTAGTTTAAGCTCTTGCTCCATGTCCCCCCTCCATTACAAAGCGCAGAATCTGCGCCCATTGCGGTAACTCCGCACGGGTTTCTGTCGTCCGCAAATCCGCTATGCCCGCGCCCTGTTGCGAGGCCCGCACATAGAGCTGGCTATCGCGCAGGGTGGCCACCACCGGCAACTGCAAATCTGCCAGAAACATTTGCAGTTGCTGTCCGCCCTTGGTACGCGCATTCACGCGGTTGGCAATAACACCCATGCGCACCTTACCCTTGCGAAAGCGTTTAATCTCATCCAGTTTTTCCAGGAAAAGACGGCTGGCATCCATATCGAAAGAAGAGGGACCGATGGGTACCAGCAGCGCCCCCACCTCATCCAGCATGTCTTCCAGGCGCCTTTTTTTCAGACCAGCAGGGGCATCAAAGACGACGAAATCACTCGGCGGATAATCGCGGAAATCCCGATCAGCATCGGCCATGACGGACAGCTTTGGTAAGTGCTCCGACCGCCGCTCGACCCAGGTGCTGGACGAATGCTGCGGATCCAGGTCAGCGAGAAGTACCGAGCCGCGCAGTGCCAGCAAACTGGCGAGGTTGGTGGCGACTGTCGTTTTTCCGGAACCTCCTTTACTGTTGAGCACCAGCACCCGGATCACGACGAAACCCTGTCACGCATGGTGGTTACTCCTGTCGTAGTGTTCCAGTAAGCGGTCCTGAGCCGATTTACAGGCGGCGTCCGGGGTTTTGCGCAGAAAATCATAAGCACCATCGGCACGCATGGCCCAGGCGTTACAGTCATCTTCCAGGTACAGCTGAAGGGTTTCTCTGAGTACGCGTGCGCGCAAGTCAGGGTCGAGAATAGGTACCGCCACTTCCAGGCGGCGAAAGAAATTGCGCCCCATCCAGTCGGCACTTGACATCCAAAGCTTGGGAGATCCGTCATTCCCGAAGTAATAGACGCGGCTGTGTTCGAGAAAACGACCGACAATGGAACGTACCCGGATATGCTCAGAGACGCCCGGTATGCCGGGACGTAAGGCACAGGCGCCGCGTACCACCAGGTCGATTTCTACCCCAGCCTGGGAGGCTCGGTACAGGGTGCGAATCAGGTCTGGTTCGACCAGCGCGTTCACCCGCGCGATGATGCGGCCTTTCACGCCGTGCTGGGTCTCCGCCTCGATGGCATCACGTATTCCGCTGAACATGGTAAAGGGGCTTTGCAACAGGCAACGCAGTTGCGGCGCCTTGCCCATGCCAGTGATGTGCATGAACAGATCATTCATATCCGCCGTGATGTCAGGATTTGCGGTGAGCAGGCTGAGATCGGTATAAATCCGCGCATTGCGGGGATGATAATTGCCAGTACCCAGATGCCCGTAGAGGCGAATTCCATCCTCCTCACGGCGCAAGACTAATATCATTTTGGCATGCACTTTGTGATTGACCACGCCGTATACCACCTGCACACCCACCTCTTCCAGGCGCTCCGCCATCTGGATGTTATTGGCTTCGTCAAAGCGGGCCTTGAGTTCGACCACGGCAGTGACCTGTTTGCCAGCCATCGCCGCTTCTATCAGCGCATCAATGATGGGAGAGTCCGGGGTGGTGCGGTACAACGTCTGCTTGATACCGATGATTTGCGGATCATTGGCCGCCTGGCGGAGAAAAT
>JAKAVW010000092.1 GCA_021827445.1 Pseudomonadota bacterium | reverse complement strand
TGGAGCGCGCCACCTCGTCGCGGATGATGCGGGTAGAGCAGGTGATTGGCAGTCGCGCGCCCCTGCACACCACCGCCGTCGGCAAGCTGATGCTGGCGCTGAATGGTGAGGCGGCGGTCGAGCGTTACGCCATCCGCACCCACTTACCGGCGCTCACCGTACACACCCTGCACGACACCCAGACACTCTGGAAGGACGCCCGCACGGCTCTGGAGCGCGGCTATGCGCTGGATAATGAAGAGGCCGAGATCGGGGTGGGTTGTATCGGTGTATTACTTCGCAGCCAACTGCCCTGGAATGCCGGACTGAGCATCTCCGCACCCATTGAGCGCCGCCAGGAAAGCTGGGTACCGCTGCTGCAGGAGGCCGCACGGCGGATAGATACGCGCTTGCAGGGGCAGACGGTGACGGTGGATGTGGGGGCGTTAAGTTTTGGTCATTCTGGATGAGGTGCATCGCTTGCCGGGTCTTTTCCCGGCATTGCGCGGACTGATCGACCGGGCGAGAAGATCCGACCGCCGGTTAGGGTTGTACCTGTTGCGACAATTCCGAATTTTTCTGTATCACCTTGGACGTTGGCCAAGATAGAGTTCACTTTGGCGGTCAGCGGTCATGTTCCACTCATGCCGGATCGATGATGCTGGTTACCCGGTTGATGATTTCGCGCGTGGTATGCTGGTCTAGCGTTTCCACATACTGAATGTCTCCAGCACGGGCACGGAGATCGAAAGTGCGTATCTGGTTGCAGACGGCGACGCCCGTCGTGTCGTGCCCCGCGATGGCCACGGTCAAACCGTTCTGCCTGGCATGATTGCCTCCACTGGTGATTGGTACACAGGTCACCAAGCCGAGTGTATTAATTTCGGTCGGTGTAATGACCACAAACCTGTGCCGGTCCCGGATTTCGTTTCCTGCTGTTGGGTTGGGATTGATCCAGTACACATCGCCGGGGGATGGAACCTTCCGACCGATCAAATCAGCTCTCTCCCAACGGGCTCACCTTCTCTGGCCCAAACGGTGTCCTCAGCGAGGACCTGCATGTCCTGCTCGGTAACTCCGGAGAGTAATTCTTCCAGGTTATAGCGCCGCCGTTCACCGCGCACGGGTCGCAGTGTGACCGTGTGCTGGTAGACCATGATACTCAATTCTTCACCTATACCTGCGTCCAACTGCCTCAATACCTCTGCTGGCAGCGTAACAACGGCGGCACCGCCTTGTTTGCGAATCTTTGTGAGTAACATGGCTTAATAGTCCTCTCTGCTCTACAACCGCCTAGACAGCTTACCAGGAGTGTGACTTTTGTGCAACTACCCGCCGAAGAGCCCGCAAACACTGCGGCAACCACACAAAAATGGGCCGGAGTAATCAGGCCCATTGACGCTCTATTCAATAGAATCTTGGGGTTAGTGAGGGAACGTCGGCGTTACGATAGTGGGGCGCTCAACCGTGGGACGCTCGATAGTAGGACGTTCAACCGTAGGGCGCTCGATGGTGGGCCTTTCGATAGTGGGGCGTTCAACATGCGGTGCCTGGATAACCGGGCGGTTCATCTGTACCTGCGCCGCAGCGACGGAATTGCCGGGAAGAGCCGGCGTGGCTGCAAATCCTGCACCGTTGGGTTGAGCTGGCGTGGCGGCGTTGATCTGGTCGGCCGGAGCGGTGGTATTAATCGGAGCCCCTGCACCCACCGTGGCTGCCATGGCCGTACCGGAGAGCGCGAAGAGAGCCGATACGACAGCGGTCAGCAAAATATGTTTCTTCATTGTGGATTCCTCCGTTCGATATGGAAAGTGACCAGACGGAGAGCAAAAAAGAACTCTCCCCCTGTTGATCAGTATAGTGGGATTATTTACCACGTCAATGGCTTCATGTATACTCAGTCCATGTATAATGCCCGGATGGTGAGATCATGAACGAAGCGCTCAAAACGGCGGTGTTGTCGCTGTTGCGGCCGTTGGTCCGCTATTTGATTGGGCAAGGCTGGACCTTCGGTGCGTTAGCGGACCTGCTGAAAACTGTTTACGTGGCCGAGGTGACGCGTCATTACGGAGAAAGTGACGGTCGTCCGCTCACCGACAGCCGCATCAGCCTGCTCAGCGGCATCCATCGGAAGGAGGTCAAGCGCCTGCGTTTGGACCTGACGGCTGGCCAGGGACGCATTTCTTTGCGCCATGGGACCAATGTGGCCGCCCAAGTGATCGCGGCTTGGATAGCTACGGAGGGTTATCAGAATCAATCCGGTAGGCCTATGAGTCTCCCTTTACGGGCGGAAACAGGGCCTAGCTTCGAGGCCCTGACTCGCTTGGTGAAGGCCGACATGCGGCCGGGAACACTTCTGGACGAATTGCTGCGCGTGGGTGTAATCGTGGTAGAAGGAGAAATGGTCCGTCTGCAGCGCACTGCCTATGTTTCTGACCTGCCGGAAGACCAACTGGCCTTCCTCGGTACCAACGTTGGCGACCACTTACAAAGCGCCATTCACAACCTGGAGGGTGGTCCGCCCTATTTTGAACGGGCGCTCTATTTTGACGATCTCCCGGCGGAGATGCTGGAACAAATTCGTGCAGATCTCGCTGTCATGGGAGATGGTCTGCTGCGCCAAGCGCATCAACAAGTTACTCAGATGGACAAGGCACCTTTGTCGGGGCGGCGGCGGCGCATGCGTTTTGGGGTGTACTACTACGAAGAACCACAAAAAGCCGCAGAAGGAAGAAAAAATGGGGATGATGGATAATAAATACGCCCTAGCGGTGGCTGCACGAGCCTTAGTTGCAGGATTGGGGATTCTGATGTTGTCGGCGTTCGGGTCCGGACGGGATACTCCGGGGGGCATCGGCGGAACCGGGATCGACCCAGGAGGCATTGGTGGCACAGGCATCACCGCGTTGGGACCTATCCAGCGCTTTGGCAGTATTTATGTGAATGGACGGGAATATCTCCTGACGCCGGAAACTCGCTATCTGGTGGATGGCGCGAAGCGCCCCGCATCTGCCCTGCATCTGGGCGACCTGGTCGTGGTACAGGCCGCTGCGTCCCACGGTAAAACGATTGCCGCTCTGGTGCGCGTCCAGCATGCGGTGATCGGCCCCATCAGCCAGACCGACGTTGACGCCGGGCGGATTACCGTCCTGGGGCAAACGATCCACCTGAACAGCGACACGCTGATCCGCGCGTCAGGTTCACTAACGCTTTCTCTCGCTGACTTGAGGGTGGGGAATGTCGTAGCGGTAAGCGCCCTGTCCCAGGGTCACGCGCAATGGCAGGCCCTGCGCGTAACGCGCATCGCGACAGGCGCTGCCCCGAGTCGCGTGCCGCTCCTCATGCGGGGCAGGATAGAGAGGATCGACCCGGCTAAGGACCGTCTACGTCTGGGGCACATATGGTTGAATACCAATGAGCGTACTCTGCGGGGTGTGACGGTGGGACAGGAAATGATAGCCACGGGGAGCTATCAGGACGGGCATCCCGATGTTCACAGCCTCCGTCCCGCTCACCTGGGCCTTGGATCCGTGGGAGACCGTATGTACTTGGTAGGATATCTGCGCCACACCTCACAGGGATGGCGCAGCAACGGCTTTTTTCTGCATATAGGAGTAGATACCCGCTTTGTGGGGGGCAGCGCGAAGAGCCTGCATACGGGCACTCTGGCGGTCATGGAAGGACGCGTGGAACAGCCGGGGGATATCCGCCTATACCGGATCGTCCTCGGAGCCATTCCGATGCACTACGGCATTCCACAACTGACGCATGGTGCGGAAGGGGCCGGATATCGGGCTGCAGGGCCGGTGATAGAGAGGCCGGAAGTCGTGCGGCCAGAAATGCAACGTCCAGAAATCATGCGGCCACAGATACAACGGCCTCAAATCATGCGACCTGAGATACAACGTCCCCAAATTACGCGGCCACAGATACAACAACCGCAGATGATGCCGTAATTAATTGCCAGGCCGATAGCTTGTCAGAAGACGACCTGAGCACCCACTCCAACACCATAATCGGCGCTGCCATTGCTGAGTCCCTTGTCCGCATAAACCTGAAACCCGCTTCCAGCGCGAGTAACATTATAGTTCCATGCCAGGATCAAATCCGACGGTCCAGAATAGCCTGGTTGCTCAGACTGGGACCCAGAGTACATCGCGGTCAGCACGTTGCTTCCCGTTACCGCGAAGCTGGAACCAGCATCGTAGGTGAGAATATTGCGCAAGTTCTGCCCTGCCGGTTTCCCGACAAAACGATACCCCACATGGACAAATGGAAAGATGCGTGTACCGATGGTCTCATCCAGGCCCAAACCGACCTCGTAGTCGTTACGCCCGGTGCCTAGCCCCTGCGAAGAGGAAGCCGTGCCAAATTTGACCTTTACATAGGGCACCACAGCAGGGAGCAGCCCGGCTCCGTGATAAACCGTGTAATGTGCAGCGAGCCATATATCTCCGAGTCCGCTCGCGGTATGGGTATTGGTCGTGCTCGAACGGCTGGCGATGCCCCCGCCAGCGAGTTGCGCCCCTTGCGGCAAGCCCGATACCGAGATGTAGGGTACCGTCAGTTTAAGGCGCAACGCATTGTTCTGAAATTGAAGGTAGGTGGCATCGTAGAAAATGTTGATGTTGCTGTTGGTACCGAAGGTGCCCTGGTAATAGGAAGGCATATTGCCCAGAGTGAAATGCTGTGCTCCGTAAGCAGGAGCGATAACGCTGCTGGCCAGCAGGATGGCGGCAGACAAAGTGGTTGGCAAACGCATGGGTTCATCCTTATTGATGATGAAAAGGGAGCATTCGGGAAACAACAGTCGTCATCCGACCCGTTTCGTGTGCGTGGTAAATATACCCACAAAGTCCGCCATAAGTCAAAAGCAATGTTGATAACAACCCTTTGAAACCTTTAGAACCCCCGGAAACCATCAAGGATTTCGGGGGTTTCTTTTTGGCGAAGAAATCTTCTGCAGGCTACCTTTGGCGATACTCTTCGTGCGCTTCGAAGGACCTCGCCATCTCCAGGCAGTCCTCTTGTCTCAGTCCGCATAGCTTGGCTTCTTTTTCCCAACCATCCACGACCTGGGCTACCTCCTCTACGATAACCGCAGCGTCTTGTGGTGTTAACCGGTAAAATTCGGCCGTTGCCGCTACCGTCGCCAGACTTGGCCGATTGTCGACATCATCAATGTTCAGCACATGCGCATCCTTGTCCAGATTGGGGTTCACGTCGAAGGCTGGGGCCAGCCGCCATCCCTGCTTGCCCAGGATGAAACCATGGTTCCGCAAGTGGTCGTCTCGATTGCCCACGGCCACATTGAAGGCCACCCTCCGAAACAACTGCGCCAAATCTGCACCTATGAACGCTGGATCGCCATGGTTCGATAGGAACTGAGCTAGCTCGAGATAGCTGTTCGAGCCCTCTGCATTGTCTTCCTTACCAAGCAAGGTCATAGCTGATGCGTAAAACCGACGCACCCCCTTCACTCGGTCAAATCGCTTCACGCAAAACGTGTGGTATCCGGAATCGCCCACCGAGACTACTTTAGCCGGGGGCATAGCCACTTTGGCTGTATTGGCCAGCTTCCATATCGTGAACTCCCAGGCGCCGACATCCCGCCGGTCCTGGTACGCCGGGAATTTGGCAATCCAGAAGGACCCGTCCTGCTCCAAAAAATTGGCCTTTGGTCTGGCGCCACCCAGAGAGGCGCCAGGGGCCACCAGCACGGAGAGCCAGCGTCGTAGTCTGGCCCCATCGTTATGGTCCCTGCGAGTAAGTTCTCGGGCCACCTCCGCCAGTTCGCCCAGGCTCGTAATCGGCGGCGCTCCAAGGGCCTCGCTGGCGACAAAACCAGTCTCTCCTGGGGGACGAAAACGTAAGGCACCCTGACGGGTGATGTCCTGGACCCCCTGGAGATAATCCCAACTATAGAGTTGCCGAGCCTTGCGTCCCTCATCTTTGGCCTGCAACAGCTCTCTTCGGTCCATCAGCGTCTGCCCCCAGCGGTCAGGTGCTGAATCCAGGAAGATGCCAAAGCTGCTCGTTTCCGCTTTGGGGTACATGGGCCCAGCGTTCAATTTCAGCTCCGGGTCGAGTTGGAACACCAGGGGGTTGCTGAGCCAATCTTTGCCATACTCGAACCACACCGTGCCCCGATCGTGGGATAACATGCCGATTTGCTGCAGGGGCACCAGGTCACAATCAAGCCAGACTTCTAGTTTCTGAGTCATGGCCCTTCCCTCCGTTTAGGTAATTCCAGGTCCTGAAGCCGTCGGCCCAGCACATCCTCTTTCGCCAAGAGGTCCAAGTCCTTCAACATTCCCAGAACCGACAACACCCGCAGGTATGTGCCCATGGCCACCGAGGCGTCGCCCTGTTCGACGCGATAGAGCGTTGGCCGGGAGATACCCGCTCTCTTGGCAACCATCTCCACAGTGAATTTGCGCCGTAAACGAGCCAGCCGAAGCCTCTCACCGAATTCAGTTAGCCGCTTAAGGTCCATCGGATAGTTGGTAGGAGTCGTGCGTGGCATGTGTCACCTCGTAAGTAATATATCTTATACGATGTAGCGGTTTAATGTCAAAGATATAAAACGAATGTAAGGGTGGCCGTCTGTGTTGGTTAGGCTTGTCGCGTAGGAGTCTTGGAGCGATTGAAAAGCTGATGAGCGCGCAATGGTTAACGCCCAACCACCTCCCGCATTATCCCCAGCGCCTGCGCCGACGCCGCCTCCCAGGTATAGAGCGCCGCCCGCGCCGGGCCGACGGCCGCCAACCTGGCCCGCAGGTCGGCATCCTCGGCCAACCGCAGCATGCCATTACGGATAGAGGACAGGTTCAGCGGATCGCAATAGAGCGCCGCATCGCCGCAGACCTCCGGCATGGCCGTCACGTCGGCCACCAGCACCGGGCAGCCCGTGGCCATGGCCTCGATGGGCGGCAGACCAAAGCCCTCGTAGAGGGATGGGTAAACCAGCGCCAGGGCGCGGCGATAGAGCGCCGGCAGCAGCTCGTCGCGCAGGTAACCCAGCATCCGCACCTCGCCGCGCTCCAGCATTTCCGCCAGGACCGCGGCGAAGTTACTCTCCTGCCAGCCCATCTGCCCCACCAGCACCAGCGGGTGCGCCCTGCGGATGACCGCCGGCAAGGCCGCGTAGGCCGCCAGCAAACCCGCCAGATTCTTGCGCGGCTCCAGGGTGGAGAGAAACAGGAAAAAGCGCCGATTGTCTCCCAGCAAAACGCCATCCAGGGCCGCCTCCACCTCCGCAGTCGGAGCCACGGCGAAACGCCCACTGATACCGGGATAGACCACATGCGTCCTGCCCGCCGCCTCCGGGAAGCAATGCAACAATTCCGCTTCCGTAAAACAGGAATCCGTGAGCACCGCCCCCGCCTGCGCCAGGGCCGGTCGCAAGTGACCGTTCAAAAAGGCCACGCGGGCCGGCGGGTGGACCTCCGGATAGCGGATATGGGAGAGATCATGCACCACCAGGACAGACGGCGCCTTGGCGGGCGGCAGGACAAAGTTCGGCCCCAGGATGAGATCCGGCCGCCAACGCCTTTCCAGACGCGCCAGTTGCCGCCCCTGCAAAGCCCACTGCAGCTCCCGACCCAGGGGAATATGCTTGCGCCACTGAAGCAACCGGGGAATGCGCAAACCCGCCGGCCGCGGCGGCTCCGGCGCCCAGGACCGTGCGGTAAAGTAGGCCAGAGTCGCCCCCCCATCGGCCACCAGTTGCTGACAAAGCGCAACGCTATAATGCCCGATCCCCGCCAGTCGCCCCGACAGCGTATTGGCATCCACCGCCACCCGCAGCGGCCCCAAACCCGGCGCTCCCACGTCCATGAATGGAGACAGCGAAAGGCCGTAGGGCCGATCCCACAGCGCGGAAACGATCGCCCGCACATTGCGCCACTTACCCCAGAGCAGTCGCCGCGCAATGCGCCCCAACGCGCCCAGAGTCATCGCCAGACGCGGCCTGGGAGCGTAGCGTCGCAAAAACCGGCGGGAGGAGGCGGTGACATAATAATCCTTGAGGGGGTTGGCATGCCCGAGGCTGGACGAGCGCTGATGCCAGATCACCGCATCCCCGGCCACCGCCAGCTTCCAGCCTTGGGCGCGCAGGCGAAAGCATAGGTCCACATCCTCCCAATACATAAAAAAGGTATCGTCATCAAAGAGACCCGTGCGCTCCAGCGCCTCGCGGCGCAAGAGGATGCTGGCCGCCGTCAGATAATCGAGACGCCGTGCCGCCACCGGCCGCCGATGATGCCAGGCCACCCCCGCCCACCGCCAGACCCGCCCCCCACCCCAGGTCTGCACCCGCTCCGGCCGCTTCAGGTCATAAATCACCGAGCCCACCGCCGCGACCTCCCGCTCCCGCGCCATCACCCGCAACATCGCCTGCAGGGCATCGGGATGGGGCACCGCATCATTATTGAGCAGCCAGACAAGCTCAGCGCCGCGCTCCAGAGCCAGGCGGATCCCGACATTGCAGCCGCCTCCAAAGCCCAGATTCTCCCCCGTTTCCACCAGCTCCACCGCAAGGCCCCAGCGGGCGATGCCCGAGCGCAGCCGTTCCAGATCCGCAGGTTCTGAGCCGTTGTCCACCACTACCACCCGCGCGGGTAGCCCGCGCAACAAGGTCAATGCGCGCAGGCAGCGGAGGGTGTCGGCGGCACTGTTCCAGTTGAGCAGAATGATGTACACCGCAGCTTGATCCAAACCGCTCCTCTCAGTCATGTATCAGCTCGCGCCAAGCTGTAATAGCCCTGCGCGAAGCCTTTGCGGAAATACTGGAAGGGTGGCGATGCTCCCTGCTGGAATTCGGCGGTGAATCCGATCATGTGCATTTGCTGGTGGAGATCCACCCGGCCCTCAACATCTCCACGCTGATCAACAACCTGAAAACCGCCAGCGCCCGGCGAGCGTCGCCCGCGCAAACTTTGCGCGCGAGATCAAAGATGATGGGCGTTGAAGTGTCCAGATTATGTCGATAGATCGCAGAGGTCAAGCCTCGCGCCTGTAATTGCCTCACCTGTGGCGACATTCTCAAACCCCATGCTTTCTGGGAAAGAGCGTTAATTTCGAGAAGATCGGACACCAGCAAATAGAGTTGATGCACTATCGTCAGATGTAATATCTTATGAGATATGCTAAAAGAGGATCAAAAAGCCGCGATGATGTGCAATCGACTGTGGCCATGATGGATTTTTCGCATGCCTACCATGTACCGCCCATCACCCCGAAAGCACCGTGGCGCGTGGCTTCCGTGCGCGCACTCGACGGATACCGACTGCATGTCCGCTTTGTGGATGGTACAGAGGGCGAGGTCTGGATGGATGCCCTGATTCATAGCCCAGGTGCGGGCGTTTTTGGATGCCTCTCAGAGCCCAAGGTATTCAGCGCCGTGGGCTTGGAACATGGGGTGGTGACGTGGCCAGAGGAAATAGACTTGGCACCAGACGCTATGTATGACGCCATTAAAGCGCATGGAAAGTGGGTGTTGGGTGGCTGATATTCGATGGTGCGGGGATACTGACAAGGCATCACGTTGATATCACCGCTGACTATTCGCTCGTGGACAGCCGCATAAGTTACCTGGGTCCCTTGTTTACTGGACGGGCGGGAAGCTGATCGTACGAATTTTCCGTTTTCTAGGAAGTCCCTGTATCGGGGTCCATTGTCGAGGGGGTTGGCATGCCCGGCCACCGCCAGACCCGCCCCCCACCCCAGGTCTGCACCCGCTCCGGCCACTTCGGGTCATAAATCACCGAGCCCACCGCCGCGACCTCCCCATCCCGCGCCATCACCCGCAACATCGCCTGCAGAGCGTCGGGACGAGGCACCACATCATTATTGAGCAGCCACACAAACACCGCTCCTCTCAGTCATGTATCAGCTCGCGCCAAGCGGTAGGTACAGGATCATCGGGTTATCCTGGCAGGGTGTAAATCCATA
>JAKAVW010000091.1 GCA_021827445.1 Pseudomonadota bacterium | reverse complement strand
GTGACCATTGGTTTTACCCGCGGGATGCATTGATTAGGGTACAGATTCATTGAGGAGGTGCCACAACTTGGGCAGTAAACAGAAACATTGTTTTTCGGATATTCATTCACGAGAAATGGTCTGCTGTGGAGCATTATCGCTGATTTTTGGGGGTGCCCTGGCGGGCATCTGCGAGGAGTGTGATTATGCGCTGTCTATATTCATGGTTGGTGGTGGCCTTTATTCTGATGGCAACATGGTCCTCTGCCCATGCCGACGAACCAGTAACCACACAGTCCTTCTGGGCCGGCCTTAGCACAAAAGCCAAGTTCCAGGGAGAAGTCGTCAGCGATCTGGCGGGGGGCTTGGCATCGGGGAGCGTGGGAAATGTACTCTTCATCGGTGGGGTTCAGTGGAGCGCCAAACCCCATCAATCCAGTACCTTGGTATATTGGGGGCGGTCTGCGGCTGGCAGGGCTTATCCCTTGCTCCGCGAAAGACTCCCTGTCCGTGGGCTTCTCGCGGGCCAGCCTGCGCGGGTTGCCCCATGCCGAAACCAGTTATGAGTTGACCGGTATTTTTGGGTTGATGCATGGCATTCATCTCCAACCTGACGTGCAAGTCATTGTCCATCCCGGAGGCTATCTGCCAACGGCTCTCGTGGGCATCATTCGACTCGAAGTAAATTTTGCGTATTTATTAGGTATTTGATTACCCATGTATTTGTTCCGTAATGTTCCAATTTATTTAAAATACTCTCATAACCGAACCACCATAACAAAGGAATTATTTAAGATGCTCATCAGCCCATTGCATGGCCTTCTTCTGACCGGATCGGACTTACTCTTGGCTTTTATTTTAGGCGCGATGATTGGGCTCGAACGACAATGGCGACAGCGCACTGCGGGGTTACGCACTAACACTCTCGTGGCGGTCGATGCTGCAATTTTCGTAGATCTGGCCTTACGCATGGGGGGATGTGCCGCTGACGCTGTTCCTTCCGCTGGCAACGGCGGCCACGCCACGAAAAGCGGACAAGTAGCGTTTAGTCTGATTTAGGCATCTTTGTGAATGGCTCCACCCCAGACCGTTTCTGGGCAGCCTGCAGTATGCTGAGGGGTCTTTTTCTGAGATTGAGGGCAACATGACCGACGAAAAGCACACGGCATTGGGCGCCCGACGTTTGATTCTGCCTGCGCCATCCAGGCCATGCGGCGATGGCCGCCTGGGCGGTGCAGGAGTTGCTCGGTGAGTCGTTGCAGGATCCGCTAGGTCGGTTACTGTTCTTTTTGGAAACGGAACAATGAGGGCAGCCGGATGATACGGAATGCACACTACTTTATTGATGCGGACAATGCCCCGAATCAGGGGTGACAGAACCAGATTGTATCCGTTGCTCGGATTGGCAAAACTTTCCGCTCGGGTTTTTCAGCCGGAAGATTTCGAGTAGCCAGAATCAAAAACCCCGATGGCACATTCAGTGGGCGAATCATTCCTGTTTTCAACGTGAGCATATCAGGCATCATAGTTCACATTTGGATTTCCGATATGCTGCTCGAGCACTTCACCGAACTTGACGATTAGCCTTGTTGAAGATTGAGTTGCATGCTAGACTTATGCCAGTGCTGGAAAGACCGGCACCGAACCATGTTCGATAGGGGATTCCTTCGATGCCAGAAAAAACATACGATTTACTCGTTTTCATTGGGCGGTTTCAGCCCTTCCATAACTCGCACTACGTTGTTCTGCAATCCGCACTCCAGCGCGCCAAACACGTCCTGGTGTTGGTGGGTTCCGCCAATCGCGTTCGCTCTCCGAAAAACCCTTTTACCGCCCGCGAGCGGGAGGTCATGATCAGGGCTAATTTCCAGGAGGCCGGTGGCCGGTTACGGATCACTCCGATCAAAGACTACCCCTACCTGGAAGATCTCTGGCTGCGTGGCGTGCAGGATGCCGTGGATCTGACAGTTCGAGAAGTGGGTGCGGAGCATGTCGGCATTATCGGTCACTCCAAGGATGAGAGTTCCTACTACCTAAAAGCATTTCCACAATGGGAGCAGATCGAGGTGCCCAACTTCGAGGGACGTTCCGCCACCGAGTTGCGTGAATTGATCCTGTCTCCCAATGGGCCGGGTACCGACATGGTTCTGGAATCCGCCATGCCAGCACCCTGTCTGCACTTCGTGCGGGAGTTCCAGCGACTGCCACAGTTCAAGACGTTGGTACGGGAATACCAATTCATCCAGAACTACCGGAACCAATACGCGGCCTGCCCCTATCCACCAACATTCGTTACTGTGGATGCTGTCGTGGTGCATAGCGGACATATTCTGCTGGTCGAACGGCGGGCCATGCCAAGCGAAGGCTTGCTGGCACTGCCAGGAGGTTTTCTGGGTCAGGATGAACGGTTGCTCGACGCGGCGATTCGCGAACTGAAAGAAGAAACCCGGCTCAAGCTGCCCGTACCGGTGCTCAAGGGATCCATGCGCGGAAGCCGGGTGTTTGACGATCCCGACCGCAGCCAGCGTGGGCGCACTATCACCCATGCCTTCCACTTCGAGTTCCCGAACGGACCTCTCCCGCCGGTCAAAGGCGGCGACGATGCCCGGCGGGCAAAGTGGGTATCACTGTCCAACTTCTATGCCCTGGACGGGCAGATGTTCGAGGACCACTGGCATATCGGCGCCAGTTTTTTAGGTGGGGTGTAATCTTCGCACCCGTTGTAACCCGGCAGACGGATAGACCGACTGTCATCGCATCATGCAAAGGAGCTTTGCCATGGAACAGCAGCAGAATATCACCAGCTACAATCCCATCCTGGACACCGATTCCTACAAGCCGAGTCACTACCTGCAATTACCACCTGGCGCACATAGTCTGTTTGGATACATTGAGTCGCGCGGCGGCATTTACGATCAGACGTTGTTCTTTGGCCTGCAGTACATCCTGGCGCGCTACCTCTCGACCCGGGTAACGTACCCCATGATCGAAGAGGCCAAGGAATTGCTGGCCGCACACGGCGAACCGTTCAATGAAGCTGGCTGGCGGCACATTGTCGACCAGCACTGCGGTAGCTTACCGCTGGAAATCCGCGCGGTACCGGAAGGCTCGCTGATACCCAACCACAACGCCCTGGTCACCGTTCGCTCCACCGATCCAGAAGCGGCATGGCTAGAGGCTTATATGGAAACGATGCTCTTGCGCGTCTGGTATCCGATCACGGTCGCCACCCAGTCCTGGTCCATCAGGCAGGTGATCCGCCGCTACCTGGAGGAGACCAGCGACAACCCGGAAGGTCAGTTGCCGTTCAAACTCCATGACTTCGGCGCGCGCGGCGTGTCCAGCGAGGAATCGGCCGGCATCGGCGGCATGGCGCACCTGGTAAATTTCATGGGTACAGACACGCTGTCGGCCATTCGCTACGCGCGGGCCTATTATGACGAACCCATGGCCGGATACTCGATTCCCGCTTCGGAACACTCGACGATTACCGCATGGGGCAAGGAAGGAGAAGTAGACGCCTACCGGAATATGCTGCGGCAGTTCGGCGGGCCCGGCAAAATCTTCGCCTGTGTCGCCGACAGCTACGATATTTTCAATGCCGTGGAAAATCTGTTCGGTGGCATCCTCAAAGAAGAGATTATAGCGAGCCAGGGAATGGTTATCGTCCGGCCAGACTCCGGGAACCCGGTGGAGATGGCACGAGCTACTGCAAAAATGCTACAAAAAAGCTTTGGCAGCGTACAAAACCGGAAAGGCTTCGCGGTTCTAAACCACACACGTATCATCTACGGAGACGGCATCAATGAAACCAGCATTCGCGGGATTCTCATGGATCTCAGGGCGCACGGATTTTCGGCGGACAACATCGCCTTTGGCATGGGTGGAGCCCTACTTCAGCAGGTGAATCGCGACACTCAGAAAATGGCGATGAAGACATCAGCCATCCTGATGCCGGATGGCTGGCGCGACGTATACAAGGCTCCGGTGACAGATCCGGGAAAGACCAGCAAAAAGGGCTTGCTGAGCACCTACCATAACCGGGAGACCGGCGAAATCAAAACCTGGCGGATGGGCGAAGCAGGCGGTGACTGGGATGACCTGATGCGGGTGGTATGGCGGGATGGGAACCTGGTGGTACGGGATTCATTGGCGCTGATCCGGGAGCGGGCGGCACAAGCCCGATAACCGGTGACAAGCATAGGTCCGATTTGCGGATGGATTTTGGTCTTTGCGATACAATATCGACAAATGCACCACCACTTCCGGGAGGATTTCCATGTGGCACCATGCGGCGGCTTACGCCGATCACTACCATCACCCTTATTATGCCCATCACGCCGTTGCAGATCACGGCGGGTGGCTGATTCACACCATCATTGGAGGGATACTGCACGGCCTCATTTACGGCGCCATCTTCCGGCTGTTCCGCGGCATAAGCCTGGAGGAAGCCATGTTTGTGGCGACTGTTGGCGTTGCGCTGGTTGGGGGTGGGTACTGGCTGTGGAATCGCAGCAGGGAGACTTAATCCAGCCACCGGCTCTCAAAAAGTCTCCCATGTAAGATCCTTTGGTTACGCTTTATTACGCAGTGTTGCGTAATTTATCTATGGGAGTGCCATTTTCGTCAACCACCCTCCATGGCGGAGATCCAAGGGCGCATCGGGTAGTGATTCACGACAGACATAAGGCATGACACAATAACCCGTTTTCGGTTTCCGGCAAAGCCATATTCATAGTTGTCCAGCAACGAGGATAAACACCATGTATAGTGAAGACGATATCACCGCCGCCGTTGCCAAGGGTATTTTCAGCCAGAAAAATGCCGACGCTTTTCGCAATTACATGTCTCAGCAGCAGCACAGCCCCGCCATTGACGAGGAAAACTTCCGCCTGGTGTCCAGCTTCAATGATATTTTCGTGGTGATCATTTGTCTCTTGCTGCTGACATCGGTGGCGTTGATCGCGGGCGCGCTGAAGCCATGGATCGGAGCCCTGGCTGTGACAGGCACGGCATGGGCACTGGCCGAGATTTTTACACGTCGGCGACACATGGCCCTGCCGTCCATTCTCCTGGTGTTTGCTTTTGTCGGCGGAGCGCTGATGACGGCAGCACTCTTCATGGTACCGTCATACCACAAATTTCCACATGGTGAGGCATACGACATGATTGCCTTGGCTTCCGGAGGACTCGCCTTACTGGCTGCGGCACTACACTGGTGGCGATTCCATGTTCCAATTACGGTAGCGACGGCGCTTGCCGCCGGTGGTCTGATCCTGATGTCCACAACTGAAATAATCTTTCCCGCAACCCGGCAATATACCGAGGCAATGATGTTTGCTGTGGGTTTGGCGGCGTTCACTCTGGCCATGCGTTGGGACATGTCCGATCCGGATCGCCTGACGCGGCGCTCTGACGTGGCGTTCTGGTTGCATCTGCTGGCTGCCCCGCTACTGGTTGAACCGATTTTCCTGGCTCTGGGCGTATTCAGCGGGCACACGGCCGTTGCGCATGGGTTGGTCATCCTGGCGCTTTACCTTGTCATTGCGTTCATCTCCCTCAGCATCGACCGTCGCGCGCTTATGGCGTCCGCCCTTTTTTACGTTCTTTTCGCCATGGCAGACGTATTGAAAGAACAGGGTCTGGTGAACCTGAGTTTTGCCACTACTGGACTGATCATCGGCTCCGCCTTGCTGACGCTGTCCATTTTTTGGCACCCAGTTCGTGTATTCATGATCCGGAAATTTCCGTCAGCGTTGCAATCACGGCTTCCACCTTCACGACAGGCGTATTTTGAGCACAGGTAGACGAGGGTCGACATGTAACCAGTCCCGCAATGCGCATAGTCAGACGCAACATGGAAGACTGAAGGGCGCGGGGACGGCAGAAATATTTCCTCCGCAGCCATATCGAACAGCAAGGGCAATGCTAAAAATCGGTTTCCTTCGCTTTGGCGTGGCCCAAACACGCATACACTGTTCGTGATGAGACCAGTTCGCACACGCCGACGAGGCCGAACGGAATTGCCGATCTCTGGAGAAAAATCAGGACGGCGTACCAGGAGCGTAACGGCCGGGAGACCATTACTTTTGAGTGGACGCGATCCCATTCCGGCATCTAGAACAACAACCGGGTGGACAAGCTCGCGCATAATGCCGTGCGCTTTTTTTTGACTGCATATCCAGAGTGGATTCATCCCCCCTTAAAAAGAGGGGTTTTAGCTTGTTGGTGCATTGATAAATCTGGGTTAGAAGTGAGTCATGCAGCCTTTTTGCGGGGTGGGTCATCGGTATCGGCCCAAAAGGGGGCACTGGAGTTTAACGGTCTTCGGGTAGAAGCTCTCGGGTACCTGCGGAGTTCGGGGTGTCGCAACTCGGCTGCTTAGACGACGGTAGCATCGGAGAAGGCCAAGGCGTTGAGAAAAGCACCCATATACGCATGCTCCCGAGGATGGCGGCATTGCGGTTTGGCCCGCTAGACCGCATGAACATAATAATAGGCGAGACTGCCGTCAAGGCGGACGTTACGCGAGCATTGGCAGAATACAATCCACAGGACAAACCTCTTGGCATTGGGGCGTGGGGGAAAATCCTTGGCATACTGTACAACGCTCCGGATCGATTTCGTAGTGTTGCTCGCCTGAGAAGATGGCATTGTTTGGGCATTCAGCTTCGCAAATAGCGCAGTTTATGCATTCATCACTAATGAATAGGGCCATATCTGAGTGTACTCCTAAGAGCAGACATAGGTTAATATAGGACAGTTACCGGGCCTGCCCAGTTTTTTGGAGATAACCGGCAAGGGCAGCATCGGGATCGGTCTCCTCGGTGATAACACTTTCGATCCCCATTTCTTTAAGTCGCTGCGCTAGGCCTTCACCCATTCCGCTGGTAATAAGCACCTGTATTCCTTGCAGCTCCGGACTATCTTTGCCTTGTGTGGCATGAAAACTTTGATCGACCGGTAATTCTATTAAGGTTTTTCTTTTAATGGTATTGGACTCGATATCGTATATACAGAACCTCCGGCAGCGACCGGCGTTGGCCGTGACCGTTTTACGATTTTGGCTGGCAATCGCAACTTTCATAATAATCTCCGCTTGATAGAACTCGTCAAAACCTAAACAGTTATCAGAGGATACCCATTTCAGCGGCCATAGAATGGGTTTGCGAATGCGTGGCTCAAAGCGGACAGCAATCCCGGCAAGTTCCGATGGAATTCCATCTACCGCGCCATCCGGCAAAAAGGCAAGCAGGACAATTCCGGTAAGGACAGAGCCCCTGCCGGGGTAGAGTTAAAAAGGGAGGTGTTACCCAATGGCGGATCTCGTTTCCCTGAACTCGCTGCCGGAACGGAAACGCTCGGTAGCCTAGGCTAAGCGATTGCGGCCACCTCCACCCATGCCAGCTCCCCCGCCGCCACCCATGCCACGGCCACCACCGCCACCTATCCCGCGCCCACCACCTCCGCCGACGCCTCGCCCACGGTTGCCCTGGCCACCGCGAATGTTTCGGTCGTTGGGCAGGCTGTTGCCGACGCCAGGGTTCACTCCGGGCAGATCGGCTCCGCAGGTGGGGCAGGTCCGGCCTTGGGTGCTCAATTCTCTGTTGTCCATGGGAATATCTCCTATCTGATGGATGCTAGTGATTCTTTTTTACACCAACCAGGAGAATACCGCATTGAGAATTGTTAATTTGTGCATAGGAACTTTTGTCCACGGCTAAGGGGTGACTGGCAAGGACCTTAGACCCCCTAGGCGACGGCGTCGACCAGCGCCAGCATGGCATCAGTTACGGGCTGGGCAGGTACCTCCAGAAAATTCAGCACGAAGCGGTCAGCAAACTCGGTCACGCCGATGGAACGCGGCCGCAGGGCCACAATGTCGGCGTGGGGGATGGCGTTGGCTACGCAAAAGAGCAGGGTCTGGGCACCGAAAATGCCATCGGCAATTTTGCCGCCCCGCTTTTGCACGTGGTCATGCAGATCAAAAACGGCAATAATCTGGGAGGAGGGATTCTTGGCGAGTCCGGCTTTGAGGGCGTCGATGATTTCAGCGATGTTTCGGTAGGGAGTGCTTCCCTTCATGATCTCCTGATAATAAACAGGAAACTTCTCATTGATGATTTTTTGTTGCATCGTTTTCTCCTTCGATGTGGGTGGTGTTGATCATGGCTCCGCAACGACGGAGCTCGGTGCCTGGATTCACGCTGCTGAGGTGCTGATCAACACCTCATGGGTCTCTATTTCACTTTTTCCGCGACAGGCTTCGGGCGGAAGCGGATGGGCATGGCCCTTGCGAAAGTCGTCGCTACGCATCCATGCAACAAAATCATCCTTGCTCCGCCAGTGGGTCAGTACTACGTAGACGCCTTCAGGATTTTCTGGCTTAAGAACTTCCATCCGCAGGAAACCCGGATGATTTTCTACTTTTCCCTCCCGTTTACGGAAGCTCTCCTCAAATCGTTCCGTAAACGCTGGAGTGACAGGTACGCGATTGGCAACAACGTAAGTCATGACTTGCTCCTTGCAAAGAGGTCGGTACCCAAGGTGTTGGATAGTCCATCGGGTTTTCAATGCCGCTGGACTTGCCGTTTTCATGTCAAGTCCTGTGCTAGCTGCGAATATAAAGCGCCCGGCAGAGCCGGGCTAAGCGGCTAACGTTGAGATTCTGGTGACGCCTGCTACCTAATGTTGATGGGTTTCACTCCTTCCCCATGCTGGGTTTAGCGAAGGCCGGTTGTCCCGCCATGCCGCCACCGGCCGCCGCCGCATCGTAACCATGGTGTGCCGTCGGCCCCAAGCGGGCGTATTTGAACATCAGGTACAGTTCCGCCGCGATGAAGGAGCTATAGAGCAGGGTAAAGCCCACGAGCGAGAACACCATGTAGCCCACCGTATGGCTGGAGGCCGAAACGAAGGTGGGCAGCCAGCCGAAGACGGTCCAGGGCTGGCGGCCGTTTTCCGCGGTGATCCAGCCGAACTCCACGGCGAACCAGGGCACAGGGATGCTCCACAATGCCAGCTTCAGCAAGGCCGGGTGCTTCTCGATCTCGTTCTTGAGGCTGTAGTAGGCGGCAAAGGCGAACAGCACCAGCATGAAGAAGCCGGCGGCCACCATGAGGCGGAAGGCCCAGAACTCGACCCAGACGTTGGGAATGGTGTCCTTGGCGGTCTTGTCGAGGACGCTCGGCAAGTTGCTGGCGTCGATCTTCTTGAGGTCCTGGTCGGGGGCGAACTGCATGGCCAGGAAGCCGTAGCCCATGTCCTGCTCATGCTGCTTGAAGGTGGCCAGGGCCTGGGTGTTGCTGTGATCCTGGTTGTATTCCTTCAGGGCGATCATGGCCTGGATGCCGCTCTCGATCTTCGGCTTGGCCTCCTGCTCCAACTGGTTGATGCCCGGAATGATCGTGTCTTCCGAGTGGGTCAGCAAAGGTGTCAACACATAGGGGATGGAGATCTCGAAGAGATTCCTGCCTTCGGTGCGGCTGGGAAAGGCGATGAGGTTCCAGGATGCGGAAACGGGATGCGTGTTGGTATTCCAGATGGCCTCCATGGCCGCCAGCTTGGTGGGCTGCGCGTGGGCATCGATATAGCCGAGGGCATCCCCCAGGGTAATCACCCCAATACTGGAAATCACGCCGAAGAGGGTGGCGATGCGGAAAGAACGCAGGGCCAGATCCCGATGACGCTTGGTGAGCAGATAGTAGGCGCTGATCCCCATGACGAACATGGACCCCGTGACGAAGCCCGCGATGGAAGTATGGACGAACTTGGCCTGGGCATCGGGGTTGAAGATCAGGTCCATGAAGCTGGTGAACTGCATCCGCATGGTGTTGGGATCAAAGGTGCCGCCGCGGGGGTCCTGCATGAAGCCGTTGGCGATGAGGATCCACAGGGCCGAGAGGTTGGAGCCCAGGGCCACCAGATAGGTGACCACCAGATGCGCCTTGGCGCTGATGCG
>JAKAVW010000090.1 GCA_021827445.1 Pseudomonadota bacterium | reverse complement strand
GGCGGCTACGGGACTGGCAACAGGCGGGGGTTTGGGACCGGTTGCACCGGGTGTTGCTTGCGAAATTGCGTGGGGCGGACAAGCTCGATTTTGCCCGGGCGGTGGCCGACAGCTCCTCGGTGCGTGCCGTGCACGGGGGAAAAAAACTGGACCGAACCCAACCGATCGCCGTAAAGCAGGCTCGAAACACCACCTCCTCACGGATGCCCAAGGCATTCCCCTGACGGTCATTCTTACCGAGGCCAACCGCAACGATGTCACCCAGCTGCTGCCCTTGGTCAACGGCATTCCTCCGATCGCCGGCAAACGCGGGGCACCCCGCTACCGCCCCATTTGGGTTCAAGCCGACCGCGGCTATGACTCCCAACCGCACCGCCGGGCGCTGGCTGCTTGCGGTATTCGCACCCAGATCGCGCGGCGGCGCACCGCGCACCCAGGGGACGTCCCAGAGGGTACCGAGCCAAGGAGGCTTTGAGACAGGGTGAGCTTTGATTGCGACGTCCATGTGCGACTTTGAGACCAGCACTTCAGCCTAATTGCGCCGGTGGGACCTAAATCCCACTAGGTCGCCAACGCTCTACCCTGCTTCTTGGAGCACTTATTGCTTATGAGTATCAGTTTCATTGCTATACCTTATCTTGCTCCCAGCACCTTTAGCCTAAGGCAAGATCACGTTGCACAAGATGATCTCTTAGGGACGCGATATTCTTGCTCTCAATGGACCGTATTTTTCGCACAACCATTTTCCAGCCTTCATAGTCTCTGCGGCTGATTGTATCTTCTAACGCAGTCATAAGTACTCGATTTAAAGCAATCGGTTCTACGAGGCGAAACTGACCTGGGGGAGTCAACTCAGCTGTGAAATCTACGGAATAACGGCTACGCAGATGTGCCCCTTGCGCGTGTTCATTTCTCTCGACCACCGACGTTACCTGTGACGCCCCCAATGGCCGACCCGAAAGTAGATTGACGAAGGAGGCTGCATCGAGTGCGTTTTGCCAAGCTTGCCCGCCAGTCAGTGGTTCTGAGGAGTAGCAAACCAGCGCAAAGTGTGAGCGTTTCCGGCCTACCGTTTCAGTCTCGCCGCGACTAGTAATTAGGCTAAACGCAGGTATTTCGCATGGAGTGCCATCGGCAGCTTCAGCTCCTATCCAGGCATACACAACCGACGGGCGTACGTCCACGGCCTTCGGCTTGCTTTTCATGCGGGAAAAAATGATCCGAGGTCTGGTTTCGAAGCGAAACAGACCCTCTACCG
The DNA here is from genome assembly GCA_021827445.1 of Pseudomonadota bacterium. Taxonomy (GTDB): domain Bacteria; phylum Pseudomonadota; class Gammaproteobacteria; order Acidithiobacillales; family Acidithiobacillaceae; genus Acidithiobacillus. The sequence goes on along the minus strand of JAKAVW010000090.1, from coordinate 8,700 downwards.
CGTTTAATACTGAATTCCCCACGCCCCAGAGAAAATAACCTCCGTTCGCAAGGCGCTCGAATTCTTTGCGGATCAGAATGCGATCTAGCGTTTCCCCCGATTCAGTCCCTACCTTGCTCCAGCAGAACCGCGAGGGAATTGGCATTGCGGCCAAGGGTTTCTCCTGCTTGATTGTCTATGCAAGTATGCATTATATTTTACATAGATGCAAGTAATAAACCGCCCATTGCACGAGATTTTGACCGAGCTCAAGGCTAAGCTTGAGCCTCTCACGAAGCGCCCCAAAGGCTCGCAAACTGCTGTTTCCAAGGCCACTGGGGTGCCTCAGTACACAATCCACAGGATCATGAAAAAGAAGCGTGTGCGTCTATCTGAGTCAGTAGAGAAATTATGCAAATATGCAGGTGTTAAGCTAACCGGCAAGGCACGTCACCCGAGCGACAACGAGGAATTGATGAAAGCCTTGGCGAAGGTATGGAACGGTAGTGATGACGATGCAAAGGCGCTAGCCGCAGTCATTGAAACTCTGGATCGGCTGCGAGAGTAAATGCGCTTAAATTTCTATGCCAACCTGCTTCAGGAGGCCTGATAGTGACTAAGCCGGCCTTCGATAGCCTGATGAATCAGCTTGCTCAAGCAGGTCTTGGAGCCACCTACATCCGTGGGATGATGCCTGATTGGGTTTCGCGCGCAGCTGTGGAGACCGAGACTGGGTTAGTCGAGCTAAAACTGCTGTTGGCCAGGCGATTCGGCCTCAACACTGAATCGCTGCTCATGGAGCCGCCCCGAGTCGAATTTATCCTGCCGGCTTCACCGCGCTTCAAGCGCAGTATCCGTCTATCGGATCAGAATCTAACGGCGACAGCCTCAATCGCGGTCGCGGTGACCCGGATTCTCGTTACTGCCATGGCACGCCCCTACGTCGCCCCAGGTTCGCCGGCGGACATCCGCAAATTTGTATTCAGTCACGGAGGAAAGTGGGTCTCACTCCGCGGTCTGCTGAAATATTGTTTATACCATGGCATCCCCGTTATACCGCTGCGCCAGCTGCCGGATGGCATGCCCAAGATGGATGGTATGGTGGTTAAGCTCGATGACTACCCAGCCATCGTGATTGCAAAGAGCACGCCCTACAAAGCCTGGTACTCCTTCATCTTGGCGCACGAGCTCGGACATATTTATCGTGGCGACATTAGGGATAATGAGATTTTGATAGATGACGATTTTCAAATCGTACTATCGGGCGCAAAAGGAAAGGATGAAGATGAGATTGCTGCTGATGAGTTCGCGATGGAGATTCTGTCGGGTGATGCCAAGACAACTGCTCCAAACCTTGACTTAACTCAGAAGCCCCCAGAATTGGCGCGTGCGGCGATGGAGCTTGGCTCGCGGACCCAGACCGATCCAGGGCATCTTTTGTTGCGCTTAGCGTATGCAACTGGAGAATGGCAACGAGCTATCGCAGCTCTTCAAGTTATCGACAGAAATACTGAGGCATACCAAGACTTAAGCGACTGTCTATCCTGGTCGTGGGATCCGGAGTTGCTAAGTGCCGAAAATACGGAATTTTTGTTGAAAGTATCTGGGACAGGCCCTTTCGCTGGGATAGATGATGACCGTCCTGGTTGACAATGATGCGGCGCTTAAAGTCTGTCGATATGACTTACAAGACCTCGCAGCACACCATTTTGGCGGCTATAACAACCTGCGTGTTCTTGAATCCGCCAGATATAGTCTCTACGTCGAGAACAGAACACGCGGGCTGAAGTTTACGGGCTCACAACCAGCATTAGAACGGCTGAAAGCATTCCTGGCAGCTGTTCCGCCGTTGGCGATAAGCCCTGATAATCCGTACTTGCCAGCATTAAATGCGATTCCACAAGTGCATGCCGGCGAGGTAGCACTGTTAGCGGCAGCTGCAGAGGATATCGGGACCATCGTATTCACAGGCGATAAACGTGCGATTCGCGCTTTAGCTGCTGCAGGCGAAGCAGTCGATGCGCGTCATCGATTAGAAGGGCGCCTTAAGTGCCTTGAACAGGTTGTAGCCGAATTAATTGAGGCTTTCGGATTCAGGGCGGTTGGCCCACGCATCCATGCTGACCCAACTGCTGATACTGCGCTACGTGTCTGCTTTGCGCTTTGCAGCGAGCAGAATGCCATTGAGGGACTGCGCTCCTATTACCGTGATCTAAATCGCGCGGCACCAGGCCTATTGGCACCACCTCCAGCAATTATTACTTGAGAAATACTGCATACGGCGGTTTTAACGGTGAATACAGGTCGATGTGCTTTAGCTCAGTTTCTTCCGGTGTCTCAGCTCTTTCGTGGTACTCAAAGCACCCTTTGTCCACGTGCCCCTGGATGTAATCCGTTCCTAATGCCCCACGTTTCGGCCCCATGGCCACCACTAGGTTGCGGAGATTTAGGTCAAATTGCTCCTCAGTAAGATTGCCAATCACCATGGCGTAGCGTGAGCCAACGACTTGGATTCCTTCTGGAATCGGTTTCCACTCAATCCCATCCTCCGAGTATTGTTTCGCCGATACAGGGTCGGCATTGTGATTCGACGTCATCTTGTGCATCATCAGGAACACCTGTGCTTGATGTTCGGCCTGGGTTTTGGCGAAGGGCTGAATAAAAGTCGTTGGGTGGCAGGTATTACCTCCGTACCCCCAAAAAATCATTCCTGCCTGCTCATATTCCCGCTTCTTTCGAGCAATGATGTCTTCCACTCCCTCTTGGGCGTGGATCCCGATTTTCATAAAAATCAGACCAGCGCCATTGGTAAGGATTCTGATCATGATTTGCCCTCCAGAAATTCAAGCTTATATGTCTGATCAACGGCACGTCCGACATTCAAGCTCAACTCTTCACGTATATAGCGAATTCTAAGTGGGTTATTGCGGCCATAGAACCGCGCATACCGGTCGGGGCTAAGAGCTTCAGATGAGTACGTGCCAGTACGTTGCCGTGCGCGCCGTACTAGGCAATTGCATGAGCGTAGATGAGGTGCGTCGTCCAGATGGTAATTATGGACAGCCGGCACCATCTCGGACACTATAAAATCCTCTCCTAGAGACGCTTCTTGTATCACGTGTAACACTTCTTGTGTCCAAACCAGAGCTGGATCATCGCCAATTACGATAGCGCCTTGAGCGTTGTGATCTCGGGTAGCCTGGATCCCACGTTCAACGAACGCCTTGACGCTCTCGCCCTCGTTGCTCGCACCCCATGGTGGGTTGGTATAGAAGGCATCGTAGCGCCGCTGATGTGTCGATGGTAGTGGGTCAATGACATTATACAAGCTCGCGCTAATTCGATTCGTGAACCTATATTTATCCGCGAAACGTATAACGGAGTTCACAATCCGTTCGTCAAAATCTAGCAAGTGAATAGATTTTGGAGCAACGTCGAGCAAGTCACAGTGAAACAAATACATTGTGCTCAAGGCAACGGCATCACCATCCCCGATGAACACCACATCCAGATCACGGAACCTTTGGCCGATAAAGAAAGATTGCAAGGCGAGATCACCCGCCTTCATGTAAATCTGATCGACTTCTCGGATGGGGAGTGGTCGGTTCATGATGATGTCGGAAACGGCATTCATGATTTCCCTGTTGAGCATGGCCATCGGCTCTTTCTCCCTTTCAGCTGGTTCCCCATTATGTATGGTACACGTGCTATCTCGGCGATGCCGCCGCTGTCTCGACTTTTAAAGAGTCGAGAGCTTAAATTTAGACATCATGGTCGCGCGTGTATTATGGAGTGGCCTGTCTCCACGATCGTGGGTTGCACCCGTGAGGGAACCGAGCCACATTGCCAAGGATGAACCTTTGGCAAACGCGAGAGGAGACAGGCCATGCAAGAGCGTATCAAGTTTCATGTTGGAATGGATGTGCACAAGGACTCGGTCGCCTGGGCGGTGGGCCGGCGGGTGGCGAGGGTGCGCGGTTTGTGGGGCAGACGCCCCACGAGCTGCATGCCATGCTCAACGTGTTGAAGCACTGGGGGGAGCCCCAAGGGATTGTGGCGGTGTATGAAGCCGGGCCGACGGGCTACGGCGTGCAACGGGCGCTGTGTGCGCGAGGCTATCGCTGTGAAGTAGTCGCCCCCTCGCTGATTCCGCGCCGGGCCGGGGATCGGATCAAGACCGACCGGCGCGATGCGCTGCGGTTGGCGGAGCTGTCACGGGCTGGGGAGCTGACGGCGATCTGGGTCCCGGAGCCACGGGATGAGGCGGTGCGGGATGTCTGTCGGGCACGCGAAGATGCGGTGGGTACACGGCTGAATGCCCGCCAGCAGTTGCTGGCCTTTCTGCTGCGTCACGCTGTCACTTTTCACGCAATGGCGCCAGGGATTTTCAGGTTAATGGCGCCAGCAGAACGTGAGGATCTGGGCTCAAACGTGGATCAAGATTGCAAGTTTTTTTCTCCCTTGGCAAGCGCCGGGGAACGCGATTCGGGTAAAGGTTTGGGCAGCCGGTAGCTTTCGCCTTCCAGGATGAGACGGTAGGCGCCGTGGCGCAGGCGGTCCAAGGTGGCGGCGCCGAGCATTTTGTTGTGGGGGAAGGCCTCGCCCCATTCGCTGAAGTCGAGATTGCTGGTGAGAATGGTGGCGGCTTGTTCGTAACGCTCGGCGACGAGTTCGTGGAGATCTTCATCCTCGGGGGATCGCAGGGGCTTGAGGGCGAAGTCATCGATTTATGTGGAGCGCAACATAATCGATGATTTTGGCCTCGCCCCCCTGAGTGATCAGACCAAGCGTGATCTGCTCGAAATCCTCGATGACCGCTATGACAAGCAGTCCACGCTCATGACCAGCCCAATCCCCGTGGACCGGTGGCATGCCTATCTCGATGAACCCACCCTTGCCGATGCCATTACTCGACCGGCTGGTGCATAACGCGTACCGACTCAACTTGAAAGGCGACTCCATGCGCAAACATAAAATCACGCCCGGGCCATTCCCTAAGCCGAAAGCGTCCATCGCTAACACTTGACGGATAGCGCGCGTATCAGCACAGTGTCACTACCCCTGCGTCAGTCCACCGGCCCGACATGGGCCGGAATGCTGGACCGCCATCCGCCGGAAAACCGGCCCGGCTTCGCCGGAATACGCAGACTAGGTTTCGAAAAAGTACGACTAGGGAGAAACGGGTATGGATTTCTCGCGTGAAACGGTCTCTTTGAAAAAGCTTCACCTTGATACGGACAACGCACGGCATGGGACATTGGATGCCGAAGCAGATGCAATTGCCTGGATGCTCACAGATTTTCGCGCAAAGGCCAAAACCTATAAGCTGGCAGGAGCTATCGCGGAAAAGGGCTTGAGCCCCATTGATGACATTTTGGTTGTTCCAATGGATGACACGACCGATGACTATGTTGTTGTCGAGGGCAACCGACGTGTCACGGCACTTAAGCTCTTGCTCAATCCTGATCTCGCTCCCACGGAAATCATTAAGCGGCGGTATCAACAGTTGGCGAGCGCGGCGGCTGTCGAAATACCCAAGGCCATTGAATGCAAGATTGCCCCGGGCTTCCAAGAGGCATCTTATTGGATTCAGCTCCGTCACGGTGGCGAACAGGAGGGGGTCGGCACGGTACCCTGGGGAAGCAAGGAATTGGAGAGATATCATTCACGTATTGGCCAACGTGGTCCCAACGCAAAGTCAATGGGAGTGTTGGATTACGCATACGAAAACAAAATCCTGAATGCTGATCAAATTCGCAGTTTTCCGTTGACCAACCTAACTCGCCTGCTTAATGACCCAGGCGTTCGTGCCAGGATGGGCATTGAAGTCACTGCTGATGGCGTGAGAAGCACAGTCAAGGAAACCTTCTTCCGTAAGGGGCTTGCGTTGCTGTTGAGGCAACTCGCAGACGGGGATGTGACTGTCACCAGCATAAAACAGAAGGAGCAGCGGCGTGATTATATTGATCAAGTCATGAACACAGCCGGTGTCGATACAGATCAAAAGGCAGCACAGCCATACGATGTGAAAGGTAGCAAGTCCTATTACGCCAATGGTGCGGCAACGCCGCAGCCGCGTGGCCGCGGGCGGCGGCCAACCCATGAACGCAAGTCGATGATCCCTAGAAATTTCAGCCTAGGCTTTTCGCTGAAGCGACTTAAGAATGTATTTGAGGAGCTGCAATATATAAGCGTGGAGGATTGTCCCAACGCGGTGGCAGTTCTGTTTCGCGTGTTTTTCGAAGGTTGCCTTGATAGGTACGCCGAGAAGGCGAAACTCTCCGGATACAATCGCAACAGCGACAATTTGAAAAAGCGGTCACAACGGGTTATTGAAGGCCTAAAGCAATCTGGCAGGATTGATAAAAATGTAGCTAACCCAGTGGGAGCGTTTTTGACATCACCTAACGGTGTGGGCTCGATAACGACTTTTAACTCCTACATTCACAATATCGCGCACCACCCGCTTCCGAGGGATCTCAAAACCACCTGGGACAACCTAGCTCCGTTTTTTGAGGCATTGGACGGGCATCTGTGACCCCAGTGGCCAACGGCATGACGAGTCTGTAGACTACGTGGCTGGTTAATGACCGGTAGTGGTTATGCCCGCGAGCTACACCCCTCTTCGATATCCAGGCGGTAAGAGTCGGCTAGCCAATTTTGTCAAATTGGTACTCCTGAAAAACGACCTTAGCCCTGTTCACTACGTAGAGCCGTATGCAGGTGGCGCCGGCCTCGGAGTGACACTACTTCTCCATGGATTTGCACGCAGTATCACGATCAACGATATTGATCCTTTGGTACATGCGTTCTGGACCAGCGCCGTGCTCGACACGGAAGCGCTCTGTAAGCGTATAGCGAGTACCCGGGTATCGATGGCCGAATGGTATCGTCAGCGTGAAGTAATTGAGGAACGACGAAATCGCTCGACCCTGGAAGTGGGCTTCGCAGCATTTTTTCTAAACAGAACGAATCGCTCGGGAATCATGCGTGGTGGAGTAATTGGTGGACAGAAACAAACTGGAAAGTGGAAAATTAGCGCACGCTTCACGAAGAAAACTCTGATCGGGCGGATCCGTGCGATCGCCGCATTCAGAGATCGGATTCATATTCATAATATTGATGCGTGCGATCTTCTCAACAAACCCATGCCGAAAGCGAAGGGTCGGATTTTCTGGTACCTCGACCCGCCTTACTACGTTAAGGGTCAAGAGCTCTACGAGAACCACTACACTTCTAGCGATCACGCACAATTGGTCGAATTTATAAACGACCTTAAAGATCCATGGATCGTGTCATATGATGACGTGCCCGAGATTCGTAAATTGTTCCGACGCCATAAACACATAGCTTACGGTATCAGCTACAGCGTTGCGGATCACTATGGCGGTAAAGAGGTTGCATTCTTTTCTCCTCGCCTACGACTACCCTCAATTGAAAGTCCGCTCTCAGTTAGTCCCACTACGGTCAAGAAGCAGGTTAGAGCGTACCTTACGAAGCATCCGGAACAGGCTGCCGTCTAACTCAAGGTCAACCATGGACTATGTGTCGGGAACGGTAAAACCGTAGCTCTTCCCCACCTGGCAGACCTAACTCGCCTATGATCAGGCCGGCCGGCTGGTCGCGTGTATACCTTGCCTGGTAGAGCACGGAGGTGGCGACCACGGTACCCGTGAGCGTCAGGGTGCCGGACACCGGGGGTGAATGGGTGGGGGACGGGGGGATAAGCGCGGTGGATCCCGTCGCCGACCACAGGTACGCATTGCCGCCGCTGCTATAGTAGAGGTTCCCGTTGGCGCCGAACTTCACGTTGTCGACGGGCCCGACGGCGGTATCGGTCACCATCCGGCCGGACGGCTGATCACACTGGATCGATGTGGTATAGGCCGGGGTGCTGCCTCCGCCGGCAAAGCACACGGTACCGTCGGGTCCGAGGGCAAAGTTGGTGTATCCGGCGCTCTCGGAGGTAAGCGGCGTCACCACTCCGCTGCTGCCGACCGCGTAGACATTCCCGGAACGCTCGTCGAACACGGCCAAGCCGAATGTTGAACTGTCCACATACAGCGAGGTGGGGTTCGCGACAATGCTGTTCGGTCTGACACTCATCGCCGCCGCACGCACTAACGGAGTGCCAGCCGCGACGGTGGCCACGACGACCACCGTCCCACTGCCATCAAGGGTGTACACGTTGCTGCTCGTGGAGGTGGTGAAGTACACCAGATTCAATTATAGCTCGTTGAAAATCAACAGTTGCTGTACGCCCAATGGGTCTTCCATCTGACGCTATGAGGCGTTTCGCCTCCTGTGAATGATTATATAAACGATGGCGGCAGCAATAAACTGCATCGCAATAATTACGTAACTAGCGTATAGAATCTTTTGTTCCAACGGTGTCACATAAACAATCTTTCCATAGTTGACGTGGGCAGCAATTGTCTTTCCAGAAGTAATCTCAGGGGATTCCGGCATATACCACGTGTAATACTGTCGAATGGCCATCATGAGAAATAGCGTGACCAGGTAAAGTAGTCCGGCAACGATCTGTTTGCGTTTAGTATTTAACGCTACCATATTGGTGTGACCTGAGTTTCAGAGAGCTATAACTGAATCTGGTGTACGGGCGGTTTGATAAAAGTGGCGTACCTGCTGACAATGAGTTGGTCGAGAACCCTTTCAGCAAGAGGAGTACGCCGTGAGTGAATCTACTGTAGTTGCCTTTCG
>JAKAVW010000089.1 GCA_021827445.1 Pseudomonadota bacterium | reverse complement strand
GAGCTGGATAGGGCGTATGCGGACTCCGGAGTTGCGGGTTGCCGCGATCCGCAGTCTTTGCGCGGTTGCCGCCACCGAGGTGCGGGACTATTTTGCCATTCAGCCGAACAACGATTGTGCCATAGATGCGGCCTGGATAGAGGCCGTACCCCCGCCTGCCTGACGCGCTCCGTCGGCGGACCGGAAACGACAATTTTCTGAGGAGATAAGTGGTGTCTGCAAAAACACTCTACGATAAATTATGGGAAAGCCACGTGGTTCATACGGAGCAGGACGGCGGGGTATTGCTCTATATCGACCGTCAGTTGTTGCACGAAGTGACCAGCCCGCAGGCCTTTTCCGGGCTGCGGGCTGCGGGCCGCAAGACGTGGCGCATTGATGCCAATATCGCGACGGTCGATCATAACGTGCCGACCACTGATCGCGCCGCAGGGATTGCCGATGCCACCTCGCGCTTGCAGGTGGACACCCTCGACCAGAACTGTGCGGAGTTTGGCATCGAAGAATTTGGTATGCACGATAAGCGTCAGGGCATTGTGCACGTCATTGCACCGGAACAGGGTCTGACCCTGCCGGGCATGACGGTGGTCTGTGGGGACTCCCACACGGCGACCCATGGGGCGTTGGGAACGCTGGCCTTCGGGATCGGCACCACCGAAGTGGAGCATGTGCTGGCGACCCAGTGCCTGTGGGCGCGCAAAGCCAAATCCATGCGCATCTGGGTGGCGGGCAGGCTGGGCAATGGGGTGACCGCGAAAGATCTGGTGCTGGCGATCATCGGACGAATCGGTACGGCGGGTGGCACCGGCTACGCTATCGAGTTTGCCGGACCTGCGGTGCAGGCGCTGTCCGTGGAAGGCCGCATGACCCTGTGCAATATGGCCATTGAGGCGGGTGCGCGCTCGGGCATGGTGGGCGTAGATGCTGTTACCATCGATTACCTGCGTGGCCGTCCCTATGCCCCAGTCGGTAAGGTCTGGGATCAGGCGGTTGCGGTCTGGGGAGATCTCCACAGCGACCTTGGTGCGCAGTTCGACGCGGAGATTCGTCTGGAGGCGGCAGACGTTGCTCCGCAGGTGACCTGGGGGACCAGTCCGGAGATGGTCGTCGATATTTCAGCCAGGGTCCCCGATCCGGCACTGGAAAAAGATCCGGTGCGGCGCAAGGGCTGGAGCGATGCGCTGGCCTACATGGACCTGAAGGCCACCACGCCCGTCTCTTCCATAGTGCTGGATAAGGTGTTTATCGGTTCCTGTACCAATGCCCGCATTGAAGATCTGCGTGCGGCAGCGGCGATTGCCAGAGGCCATCACAAGGCCGTATCGGTCAAGGTGGTACTGGTAGTGCCAGGTTCCGGCCTGGTGAAGGCACAGGCGGAGGCCGAAGGCCTGGACCGCATCTTCCGGGATGCCGGTTTTGAATGGCGGGAGCCGGGCTGCTCCATGTGCCTGGCCATGAATGCCGACCGCCTGGAGCCAGGAGAGCGTTGTGCGAGTACCAGCAACCGTAATTTTGAAGGACGCCAGGGGGCCGGAGGCCGGACCCATCTGGTGAGCCCTGCGATGGCAGCAGCGGCAGCTATCGCCGGCCATTTTGTGGATGTGCGTGACTGGGCCGCGCACTAAAAAGTGCGCGCGGTTCTGGTTACCGCGCCTCGCTTTGGGCTTGTGCAGCCTGGGCATGGTGGAGGTCGGTATTTTTGCGGCGCTGCGCGGCTGGTCAGCCGAATGTGCTGCCGTTGAATATGTCGTTCAGCGTCAGATGGAGAAAAGTTGAAATGGAAGCCTTTACCGTATTAGAAGCGGTGGTTGCACCGCTGGATCGTCCCAATGTGGACACGGATGCCATTATTCCCAAGCAGTTCCTCAAGACTATTGAGCGCAAGGGCTTGGGCAAGCACCTCTTTGATGCCTGGCGCTATCTGGAGCGGGACGGAAAACAGGTGGATAACCCGGATTTTGTCCTCAATCAGCCCGCCTATGCGGGTGCGCAGATTCTCCTGACGCGGGAGAACTTCGGTTGTGGCTCCAGCCGCGAGCATGCGCCCTGGGCCTTGGCGGATTATGGTTTCCGGGCAGTGATCGCCCCGGGCTTTGCGGATATTTTCGCCAATAATTGTGTACAGAATGGCATCTTGCTGGTGTGTCTATCCATGGATGTGGTGGATCATCTCTTCCATGAGGTGATGGCGAACCCCGGCTATCGTTTGCGCATAGATCTGCCCGCGCAGGAAGTGCAGACTATGGGCGATAGTCGGTATGCCTTCCCCATGGGGGCAGGCCATAAGCACAAACTGATGCATGGTCTGGATGATATCCAGCTCACCCTGCAGCAGGACGGTGCTATCCGTGCCTACGAGACACAGCGACGGCAAACAGCACCTTGGTTATTTCGCGATTAATGGCTCAGGAGCGAGAAGCTATGGTTCAGGATTTACCGATAGAAGAAGAGGATGGCTTGCCACCCTTGCGTTCAGATGCGGTCATCCTTGAAGGTATGACTAAACGGGGTAAGCCGTGCAGGTTGATTGACAACACCGTTTCGGCGCCCCGCGAGGAGTTGGCGGCCCTGCTCAATGACCTTATTGAGCAGGAGCACTTCGGACCTTCGGGATTGAGTATGGCAGGGAGTAACACTATAAGTATCGGTACCCCGCAGTCTGCCCATGTGCAACTGGGGGAGAATATCTACCGGATGATCGTGGTGGATTACGCGGCGCGGCTGGAGACGTTTTAGCGCCGCGCCGCTCTCTAGGGCATCAGCCGCTGGATGGCCCAGACCCCGCCGGTGCCCGCCGAACGGCTATAACGGAAGCGATCATGCAGCCGACTGGGGCGTCCCTGCCAGAACTCGAAGTGTTCCGGCTGCAGACGGTAGCCGCCCCAGGCGGGGTTGCGCGGGACATCCCCGGCGGGATAACGGGCCTGTAAGTCCGTTACCCGCTGCTCCAGTGCCGCGCGATTGGCGATGGGCTGGCTCTGCTCGGAGGCAGCAGAGGCGAAGCGGCTGCCGTCGGGACGTTGCTGAAAATAGGCCTCTGCCTCGGTATCGCTGAGTTTCTCGACGGGGCCGTCTACCCGTACCTGCCGATCATTTTCCGGCCAGTAAAAAACGACGGCCGCTCGCGGGTTCGCCGCCAGTTCCTGTCCCTTCGGGCTGCGCTGATCGGTGTACCAGCACAGACCGCGCTCATCAAAATGTTTGAGAAGGACGATACGCACGTCGGGGCGCCCCTCTGCATCCGTTGTTGCCAACGCCATGCCCGTCGCATCAAAGTTGCCATCTGTCGTCGCTGCCGCCAGCCAGTCGGCGAACTGGCGGAAGGGATCAGGATTCAGATCCCGACGATGTAACTCGCTGTGCATAAAGTCACGGCGGGTACTGCGGTGGTCTATTTCGCCATTCATATCGTTCCTCCACTCAAATGGTTAGGGTTTACGCCCGGTGTTCGATGACGCCGTCAGGGCTGCCGAACAGCATCACATCCGCACGTCGATGGGCAAAGATGCCATTGTCCAGCACACCCGGAATCGCATTGATGCTTTCTTCCATCTGCAACGGATCTGAAAGATCAAGCCCGGTAACGTCGAGGATGACATTGCCATTATCCGTCGTGACGCCATTACGCAGGGTGGGGCTGCCGCCGAGCTTCACCATCTGCCGGGCGACAAAACTGCGGGCGAATGGAATCACTTCCACGGGCAGGGGGAATTTGCCGAGCATGGGTTTCTCCTTGCTCGCATCCGCAATGCAGACGAAAAGGCGGGCAGCACTGGCGACAATCTTTTCACGGGTGAGTGCGCCGCCGCCGCCCTTGATGAGGCGGAAGTGCGGGTCGGCCTCATCAGCACCATCGACGTAAACTGGAATGTCACCGGTACCATTAAGGTCGAGCACGTTGAGGCCTTGTGCCTTGAGGCGGTTTTCGGTAGCAATACTGGATGCCACATAGCCGTCTACATGAATCTTGGCAGCGCCCAGTGCCTCGATGAAGAAGTTGGTGGTGGAGCCGGTGCCTACACCGACGACCATGCCGGGTTGGATGTAGCGCAGGGCAGCTTCGGCCGCCATTTTTTTGAGTGCATCAGTATTCATGTGCTCTTCCTTTGTGTGTCGGTGTGGAGGTGAGGCGTTGCATAAAAGCGTGGGTGAGTGTCGCCCCAGAGGCCGGATTCTGACCGCTGAGGATAAGGCTGTCCATGGCGACATGGCTTTGCCACGGTGCGCCGACACTGATCAGGAAGCCTTCCTGCCGCAGGCGATCTTCCAGCGTATAAGGCCAGCGCCCAGCCAGTGATGTTGCCGATTCCTCTGCGGCACTGAAGCAGGCTACCCGCTGTCCGCAGAATGGTGAACGTTCTTTCCCGTCACAGGTGGCGAGGAGTGCTGCCGTGCCGTGACAGAGGGTGGCGATGGGCTTTGCTGTCGCCAGGCAGTAGCGCAGCAACCGGTCCACGGCGGGTGCCTGACAGAGGTCCATGAGCGGCCCATTGCCTCCGGGAATGAAAACACCGATTAGAGCGTCCAGATCCTTGCTCGTCAGCGCATCTAAATCAGCGGGTGTGTGTAATTCCGTTATCTGCCGGACAGTATCGCATAAATAGGCGGCCTTGCCGTGATCCCCGCCGAGTGCGGCCGACCCAAGACTCTCCGTATCAACCGGCGGAGGTACACCGCCCGGCGTGGCGATCCGGAGCCACCATCCTGCTTTGCGCAGCATCAGCCAAGGTGTTACCAACTCTTCCGCCCAGAAGCCGGTAGTTATTTCGGTACCGTCACTGAGGCGAAGACGCTGCGCAGCGCTGAGTAGAATCAGGACGAAAGGTTGGGTAGCCATGCTCCAAGTTTAGCATGGTCAGTAGGAGTCAACGAAATGTGAATTATCACCTCTGTGACTGCAAAAGGGGTGTTCTGCAGAATGAATTCTGTCTATATGGTAAGGGCGACGTTATGTTGTGATTTTGCAGTGCGAGGCGGCGCCGCCGGTTTTATATATAAAAGCATCATAATATATTTTTAATAAAAATTTGGTCTTAGCCATGGAAATTTTGTTCAGAACAAGAAAGAAAATACATTGACATGCTACAATAAATATTGTTGTAGTTTGTAGTATGGTTGCGTTTCGTTGGCAGTGTTTTCATAGTCATTTGTTTTTATTGTTAGTTTTACGACATCAATAATTAGATAATAATTATATTATAATAAAAAAATATTATATATATATATCACTAATGGTGTTTGCTTAAACCCAAAAATATTTGGGGCAACTCTCTATTGCTTTGCTCTCTCGCCTGCACTAACTTTACTGCCGGGTAGTTAATAAGCATTAAAAGTATAAGTTTGTACTATTTGCGTGGATGTGGCGTTTTGTACGCAACGCGAGGAGTGTGATTATGAAACCGCAAGCATCGGTATCCGCCGTTCATCAGTTGTCCTTGTTTTCTTGGCCGCTGCCAAGCGTGCGCGGCGGCGTCGCCCTGCTATTTGTTCTGGCCTCGCTGATCGCCTTTGACAAGACGATGATGCTGCTCGTCTGGGTTTTCGCCATATATATGTTCTTCGACGGCGCCTATTCGTTCATCGGGTTGGTTTCTGCTCATGCGGGCAGTGCGTTGAATCGTCGGATGCTTCGCAGCTTTTTCTGCAACCATGTTCGGTATGAGTTGGAGCATGCGCTGGAGCCAATTGCGTCAACAGCAGGTCGTCGATTTGGGCACGTCTTCAGTCTCCCGCGTGTGGCCTTGATTGAGTTGTTTGCCGCCGGACTGTAAAGCGCGGGTCTCATTCCTGTGGCAGATTTGCTAAAGAGTACATAAAAATCCTGAGTTGCACGTAGCATCGGGAAAGGTAATCGGATAGTGACCGCTATCTTGTCATATTGCGGATGGTCTGTAGTCCGCCAGGGAGAAATGTAAATGCAAGTGAAGTGGAGGAATAACCTGAAAAATGGGTGGCGTTATGCTGCCCTCGCGCCGATTCTGCTGCTCAACGGTTGCGCCGGTAACCCCTATTGGATCTTCAACCCAAAAGGGTTGATGGCAGATACCGATTTGTTCTATCTCATCTTAGATGTGGTGATTATGGGGAGCATTGTTGGGCTGACCGCGCTGTTGGTAATTTGGTTTATGTGGCGCTACCAGAAAGGTAAAAACCGGGGGAAATATGACCCTACATGGTCCCATTCCAATACCATTGAGGTGTTTGTCTGGGGTATTCCCATTATCGCTGTCGGCTTTTTGTCCTGGTTTGCCGTCAAGGGGACTTTTGAAATAAATCCCTATAATCCCACAGTTATTACCAATCATATGAAGCCCAATGGTGATCCTGTGGAGGTGGATGTGATTGCCACTGACTGGCAATGGCTCTTCGTGTATCCGCAGTATCATATGGCTGTAGCCAATGAATTGGTGCTGCCCACACATACCCCGGTATTTTTCCGTTTGACCTCGACCGCCGTGACTACGACGTTCTTTATCCCGCAGTTAGTGGGTATGATCGACGTGATGCCCGGCATGCGTACAAAAAATGCGCTGGAAAGCAACAATATGGGGGAATATCAGGGAATCGCTTCGGATTATGCCGGTGCGGGTACCTCGTGGATGACTTTCAAGACCAAAATGTTGAGTTCAGCCGACTTTGGCCAATGGGTACAAAAGGTGCAGCAGTCCCCTACCTCGATGACCTACACCAGCTTTAATCATTACGCGGAACCTTATATTAATGTGCATCATAAGGTGGCGTATTTCTCATCGGTGCAGAATGGTTTGTTTGACCATGTCATCGACGAGGTCATGAATGGAAAAACCTGGTCCATCCCGCCAATGATGACGGAAAACATGGTGGCATATATGCAGAAGCAAGACGCTGAACACCGCGACTAACAACAGGAGGATCGATACATGCTCGTAGATTTAGCCGGGGGCTGGAACCCCATGCTGGGGCGCCTTGCCTGGTCCCAGATTCCTTATGATAACCCCATCCTGGCGCCGTTGTTTGTCGCAGTGGTTATCGGAACCATTATTATACTGGGCCTGATCACCTACTACGGGAAATGGACCTATCTGTGGAAGGAATGGCTGACCACGGTGGATCATAAAAAACTGGGCGTAATGTACATCATTCTCGGTTTAGTGATGCTGTTTCGTGGTTTTATTGATGGCTTGATGATCCGCACCCAGCAGGCCTGGGCTGTAGGTACGCATTCCTCAGGAGTATTTGGTGCAACTCACGGTTATCTGACTCCGTTCCATTTCGGCCAAGTCTATAGCGCGCACGGCCTGATCATGATTCTGCTGGCAGCAACCCCTTTGCTGGTGGGTTTCATGAATATCATTGTGCCCATTCAGATTGGCGCACGTGATATGGCTTATCCCTATCTGAATGCACTAGGCCTGTGGATTACCGCGGCGGCCGGGGCGTTGATCATGATTTCCCTCTTCGTGGGCGATTTCGCACACAACGGTTGGTTTGGATATGCACCGATTTTTGAATTGCAATATAGTCCGGGCGTAGGTGTAGATTATTGGATATGGACCATGGAGTTGGTGGCATTGGGTACCACGCTCGGCGGCATCAATATTCTGGCTACGATTATCAAAATGCGTGCGCCGGGCATGAGTTGGGGCCGCTTGCCGATCTTTGTCTGGGCTTCGCTTTCGGCGAATGTGATTGCACTGACCTCTTTCCCGGCATTGCAGGTAGCACTTGGATTAGTGGCTGCAGATCGTTATTTGGGCGCGCACTTTTTCACGGCGGGTCTGGGTGGTAACTTGATGCTCTACACCAACCTGTTCTGGATCTGGGGTCATCCGGAAGTGTATTTTGTGATTCTTCCGGCTTTCGGCATGATGTCGGAAATCTTTCCGACCTTCTCGGAGAAACCGCTGTTTGGCTATATCACTATGGTGCTGGCCAGTTTGGCTATTGCCGGCGTTTCCTGGCTGGTCTGGTTGCATCACTTCTTTACCATGGGTGCGGGTCCTTACGTCAACAGTGCATTCAGTGTGGCCACCATGCTGGTCGGTATCCCTACCGGTGTGAAGGTGTTTAACTGGGCTTTTACCATGTATCGTGGCCGCCTGACCTTTAATGCTGCCATGCTGTGGGCTATTGGTGCACTTTTCCTGTTGCTGATAGGTGGATTGACTGGTATGATGCTGGCTGTCCCAGCTATTAACTACATGGTTCACAACAGCGTTTTCGTGGTCGCTCATTTTCACTCTATGCTGCTGGTGATTGTGTATGCCATCTTTGCTTCGGTGATCTACTGGTTCCCGAAGGTCTTCGGCTTTAAGCTGGATGAGTTTTGGGCAAAGACCATGTTCTGGCTTTTTTCCGCAGGTACTACATTGGTGTTTGTGCCCATGTACATGTTGGGCTTTATGGGCATGACCCGGCGTCTGGATTATGTGTTTAACACCGCTTGGCATCCCTATCTTCTGGTAATGGAATTCGGCATTGTCGTATATATGATTTCCGTCCTTGCTTTTTTTGCGCTGCTGTATGTCAGCATTCGCGATCACGCAAAGAACCGGGTTGGTGCTGATGCTTGGGGGACCTCCCGTTCCCTGGAATGGCTTACCCATTCTCCTGTGCCATTTTATAACTTTGCCGTATTGCCGCATATCAGTGCGCGTGATGAAGTGGCTTGGCGTCGAGATAATGGTATCGATCATGTCCAACCTGATCACTATGAGGATATTCACATGCCGAATAATACCGGTGTTGCCATTATCCTCGGTGGCCTGACTTTTGTATTGGGTTTCGCTCTGGTATGGCGTATCTGGTGGCTCTGTATCCTTTCTCTGCTGGCGATCATGGCGCTCGTGATTTACCGCTCCTTTAAAGGCGATCCGGGTTACATCATTACAGCTGCAGAACTGGAAGAGATGGAAAAAGATGCTATGTGCCGTGAAGCGCAAATTGGCAAACAACATTATCGGGTGGGTGGCGGTGTGTTGGGTGATGCGATAGCCTATGAGCGTTCTGATCTTCCACCATTAGCGTCGCAGCCTGGCTCATCAGTAGGGTTGGGTCATCGCAGTTGATGACTCTGACAGGTGGTAGCCGAGACCATCGGCTGCCAATTCAAGGAAACAGATTGAGGAGTTTTTTATGAGTTCTCCCGCCAGTAATGTGGATCCAAAAACGGCAGAGTTATGGGATAAAGGTCACTATCAGTATGATGTAATCGCTACACGTACTTTGGGTTATTTTATGTACCTGCTTAGTGATGGCATGCTGTTTGCGACGCTCTTTGCCGCGTATGGCGTGCTGAGTTACCAGCATAGTTATTTTGGTGGCCCTACCCCGGCTGATTTCGTGAAGCCTTGGTATACCTTTGTTCAAACAATGGCTCTGTTTCTTAGTGTTCTGGCCTACGGTTTTGGTATGAACGCACTTAAAAACAAGAATAAGAGCGGTGTGATTAGTGGGCTGCTCGCAGCTTTCGTATTGGGCGTGTTGTTCTTGATGTTAGATATTCACGATATGACGCATCTGGCGTCATTGGGCATTGGCGTGGCGACCAGTGGGGGTATGTCTGCCTTTATTGTCCTGACCCAGGTACACGCCACTCATATTTTCTTTGGACTGATCTGGATCCTGGTCATGATGGCTCAGGTGATGACCAAAGGTTTCACCACCGACGTGGTAGGTCGGTTGTTAACACTGCGTATGTTTTGGCATTTGCAGGCTATTATTTGGGTATTTGTTTACGTGTTCGTTTATTTGTGGGGATATATGTCATGAGCCACGGTCACGATGATCCAACGTTGCATCCAGAAGTACAGATGTCCACGTCCCGTGGATACTTTTTAGGATTCGCGATCTCTAGCATCCTGATGCTCATCGCTACTTTCTTGGTGACATCGCATGCCGTGCCACCATTTGGATTGTTGATGGTCATCTCGGCTTGTGCAGGCATAGCGATTATGGCGCAGATTTACTTTTTGCTGCATATCGATATTTCCGAAC
>JAKAVW010000088.1 GCA_021827445.1 Pseudomonadota bacterium | reverse complement strand
CTGCCGCCGTCAGGGTTATTCCAGACGCGATCCTGCTGTATCGTCAGAATTTCCGCCCCATGTCCGCCAGTACTCAAATGAAAGGTGTATTGCTCCCGATGGGTAGGCGCCACGGTGCTCCCCAGCACGAAGGCCAGACCGCTGCGGAAATCCCGCCAGTGCGTGATCAGTTCGCCCTGCTCCGCAGAGAATTTCGCCACCGTGGTCTTGTCTGCCGCCAGCGTCGCTCTCAGTGCCGCCCAAATCTGCGCGGGCTTCGCGGTCGTGCGCAAACGTAAATCCGCACCGCTACCCAGAATCTGCGCGCTGACACCGGGCAGCGTTTTTTCTTCCACCGGCTGCTGCCCGGTCGTCTCGCTGGGCTGAAACAGCCCGTAGCCACCGGATGCACTGGTCGTCGATAACGTGCCGGAGGTCACCGCCCCACCCGGTATGGTAGCCCCCGGTTGCGGCACCCGAGCCAGCAGGTCCGGCGGTACCGCCAGGGGTTTCATCACCTTGGAATCCTGGTATTTCGGGCCACTATTAGACTTGAAGAAGGGAATGTAGGAACACCCCCCCAAACCCAGACTGGCAACCACGGCGAGAGCTACGTAACGGCGCATGCAAGACTCCAATAAACGCGACCAGGCGCGAGAAGATTTAGATACACTGCGCCTGGCGCAAACTGTCGCGCAGACGCTCATGATAAACAGACGCAAAAGGGGTCAGGGGCAGACGCAGCGCAGGCCCCATGCGGCCCATTTCGTGCAAGGCCCATTTGACCGGGATGGGGTTGGACTCCAGAAAGAGATCCCGGTGTAACCCCACCAGTTGCGTGTTGACCGCGCGGGCGCCCACAAAGTCACCCGCCAGCGCCAGATCGCACATTCGCGCCATCAGCCGGGGCGCCGCATTGGCGGTGACCGAGATCACGCCGCGCGCACCCAATGCCATGGCCGCGATGGCGGCACCATCATCGCCGCTGTATACCTGCATCTGATCCCCGCACAAGGCCAGAATCTCAGCAACCCGTTCGACTTTGCCGCTCGCTTCTTTGATGCCGACAATATTGGCACGCGGCGCCAGACGCGCTACCGTCTCGGGCAAAATATCCCCGGCGGTGCGACCAGGGACGTTATAGAGAATAATGGGAAAGTGGCACTGCTCAATGACCGCCGAATAGTGCTGGAACAGGCCTTCCTGAGTGGGTTTATTGTAATAGGGGGAAACCAGCAGGGCGGCATCGGCCTTGACTTCCATGGCCGCGCGGGTGAGTTCTATGGCCTCTTGGGTCGCGTTGGCCCCGGTTCCGGCGATCACCGGGATACGCCCTTTGGTCTGTGCCACGACCGTCCGAATCACCGCCACATGCTCCCTCATTTCTAGGGTGGCGGATTCTCCCGTGGTGCCGACGGCGACCAGCGCGTGCGTTCCTTCGGCGATGTGCCACTCCACCAGATCGCGGAGCGCCGTGTCATCCACCACGCCATCCGCCCGCATGGGCGTCACCAAAGCTACCATACTGCCATGAAACATGATCCAGCTCCTGCTTTAACGCATGCCTTTTCTGCTAGGGATGGTACTTGCCCGACGGCGGGCTTGGCAAGGCAAGAATCACCCGCACCGGCCACGCTCCGCGCATGGCCGGCCCGCAGCATTCGGAATGGGACGATTCAGAGAGAAATAAAGTGGTGCTCCCAAGGGGGTTCGAACCCCTGTTACCGACGTGAGAGGCCAGTGTCCTAGACCACTAGACGATGGGAGCAAGCGGGCAGATTATAGGCGTTTTCGTCAAAAAGGCAAGAATAGGCGGGCGCGCAATCAGCCGGCATACTGCAGAATCGCCCAGAATTGCAGCGCGGTACCCGCAATGACAAAAACGTGCCAGATGGAATGAAAATATTTCCAGCGATCCAGCAGAAAAAAGAGGACACCCACGGTATAAGCCAGCCCGCCACCAGCCAGCCACCATAAAAACCAGCCAGGCGCGGCATCATAGAGCGGCACGGCGGCAAAGATCGCCAGCCAGCCCATGAGGAGATACAGCCAGAGCGAAACCGATTGAATGCGCGTCCCGCCCACCGCCAGCAGGGTAATGCCCAGCGCTGCCAGACCCCACTCCATGGCCAGCAGGACCCAACCCCACGGGTCATGAAGCACCATCAGCGTCACCGGGGTGTAGGTGCCCGCAATGAGAAGATAGATGGCAGAGCGGTCCACCAACTGAAAGGCCCTTTTAAGTCGCCCCGACGGCAGAATGTGGTAGATGGTCGAAGCCCCGTACAGCATCACGATGGTGACCACAAATATGCTGACACTGGCTACCGCAAGACGGGTGCTGTGGAGACCCGCGCCGACCAGCCACAGAATGAAAACCAGCAGAGCGCCGACCACGCCCGCGCCATGCAGCAGACTGTTGATCCATTCCTCGATGCGGGTTTGATCCCGCACCATACCGCCTGGGTTTTGTTCCATCATCTTTCCGCCATTCCGCTCCATACCACTCGGTCGGTCAGTTATAACATAATCACCCAGGCGCCCGCCATGGCGAGTCAAGCTCCCATAATGGGCACATGCAGAGGTACTCCGGGCTGGCCTTCGCCGCGCGGCAAATGATTGGCCAGACGCAAGGCCTCCACGCTCAGCCCGTAACGGCGCGCCACATCCGCCAGATTTTCCTCTTTGCGCAGCACATGCCGCGTCGCCGACCAGGCACTATCCGCAGGCGGCGCCTTCACAAAATGGGCAACAACCGCATCGTGCATGGTGCGCGCGAGGAGCTGGCGAAAATCCGGATCGCGCAGGCGCTGTTCCTCTTCCGGATTGGAAATAAAGGCGGTCTCCACCAGCATGGAAGGCACATCCGGGGCACGCAGCACCACGAAATTGGCGTGCTGCACGGCGGCATTGTGCAAATCCTCGACTCCGGCCAACCCGCGAATCATGACCGCCGCCGCGGCCGCCGCCGAGTTCATGGCCGCCGTCTGGGTCATATTGATGAGCACCGCATTGAGCATGGGATCGTGAATTCCCGACTGTACATCACCAAGGAGGGGATCGGCGGCATTCTGTGTTTTGGCCAGCCAGCGTGCCGCCGCATTACTCGCCCCCGTCGCCGATAGCGCCCATACCGTCGAGCCCCGCACCGCACGCTCCGGGAAGGCATCGGCATGAATGGAGACGAAGAGGTCGGCGCGCTGCTCCAGGCCCAAATGCATGCGATCCATGAGCGGCACATAGCGATCCGTGTTGCGGGTCATGACCAGACGCATTCCGGGGGTGCTGCGGACCAGTTGGGCCAGCGACAAGCCGACATCCAGCACCACATCCTTTTCGCGGGTCCCCTGGGCGCCGATGGCGCCCGGATCATGGCCGCCGTGACCGGGATCCAGGCAGATCACAATGGGTCGCCCTACCCTGGCGACCGACCGCCGACGGGAGGATTCTACGGCGGTTGTCGCGAGCGGTATCAAATCCAGCACCAGGCGATGTGCGGCACGCCCATCGGGACCCAGAGAAAAACTGCGCCAGCGCACCGCTTCCCGTAAGGGCAAACGCAGCACCAACCCGGCGGCGCTTTCATTCATCTCCGCACCGCCTTGCAGGGGACCCAGCGCCGGCACTACGGGACGATGAAGCCCATGCTCTATCCCCGGCAACTCGATATGCAGCACCTCACCCACGCTATGGATCACCGGTGCAGCGCTCAAAGGCCGATCGAGATCAAAGACCAGCCGCACACCCTGCTGGTAGCGGCCAACCCGCAGCGCGCGGAGTTGCGCGGCGGCGGCCATCTTCCAGCCACCCAGCAATACGCCACCCAGCGCCGCCTGTCGCAGGAACTGCCGCCGCGTGGAACGCTCACCGGGCTTCCTGACCACCGCCCCTTCTCCTACTGATTCAGAAATATCGGGACGCCAGGCAATCTCAGACACCCTGCCCCACCAGCCAGCGCTGAAGTTCCACCGCCCCCATGGCGCCGCTGACGCGCGCCAGTTCTTTGCCTGCCCTGAAAAGCACCATGGTCGGGATAGAACGAATTTGAAAGCGGCCACCGATGTGCGGTTCGTCTTCGGTATTCACCTTGGCGAAGAGCACGCGCCCCCGCAACGCCCGCCCGGCCTGCTCAAACTGCGGTGCCATCGTTCGGCAGGGTCCGCACCAGGGCGCCCAGAAATCAATCAACACCGGCAATTCGTTGTTTTGAATGTATGCAGAAAAACGATTGCTGTTGAGATGAACGGGGTGATCAGGAAAAATCAGCGCATGGCATTTGCCGCACTTGGGATTCTCCCCCAGACGCTCTTTGGGCACCCGGTTGACGGCGCCACAGGCAGGACAAAGTAATATCACGGATGTCATCGTCTCCCCCGATTCTGCATTGAACCGTTATTCTCCACGCTCCCGGCCCGTTTCCTGCAACAGGGGATCCAAGGCCCCGCGACGGTCCATGGCGGCGATGTCATCATACCCGCCCACATGCTGGCCGTTGATAAATATTTGCGGGACGGACCGCCGCCCGTGGGCGAGATTCTGCATGGTCTGGCGTTGCGCAACGTCCCGGTCCACCCGAATAATCTCGGGGGTAATGCCCTTATTGCGTAACAGGGCTTCGGCCCGGCGGCAATAGGGGCAGGCGCCAGTCACGTACATCCGCACCGCCGCCCCCCCCTTCATGATCACTTCTCTACCGGCAGCCCGGCACCCCGCCAGGCGTTGATTCCACCTTTCAGGCTGTAAATCTTATCAAAACCGGCTTTTTTCAGGCTGGCCGCGGCACGCGCCGAACGCATGCCGCTCGCGCACTGGCAAATGACATGATGCCCGCGATGCTTCTCCAGTTCCTGCATATACTTGGGCAAATCACCCAGCGGAATGTGCCGGGCACCGGGCAGATGCCCCTGGGACCACTCGCCCTGCTCGCGCACATCAATGATGACGGCATCTTCGTGGTTGATCAACTGCACCGCGGCGACCGGATCCACCTCATGGATACCCGCTACCCCGCGCGTCAACGGTCCCTTGAAAATCATGACGATCAAAGCGCCCGCGCCCAGCAACAGTGGCCATTGGGACTCTATAAAAAAAAGAATTTTATGCTCCATGGTTTAACGTCCGCAGCCCCCGGAACCTGGCACCCCGAGCTTCAGCAGGATGCGATCCAGCGGGCAAATAGAGGTGAAACCGCTTTGCAGCAGGTTAAAGCCCACGAAAAGGGTGAAGGCCAAAAACCATTCACTCACAAACACCGGGCTGGCCGGAGCGCCCAACACCACACTGGCCAGCACAAAAAAGCCGGCAATCACGCGCACCCAACGTTCAGTATTCATCTGCAGTCAAACTCCTTGTGTCTGTGTTACGAAGCGCCGCTCCCAAAGGAAATAGAGCAATGGAATCACGATCAATGTCAGCAGTGTGGAGGCGAAAGTGCCAAAAATCAAGGAAACGGCCAGCCCACCAAAAACCGGATCGGTCACCATGATGGCAGAGCCAAACATGATGGCCAGCGCGGTCAGCAAAATGGGGCGGAAGCGCACCGCGCCAGCCTGCAATACCGCCTCTTCCAGCGGATAGCCCTGGCGCCGGTAATCGACGATGAAGTCTATCAACAACAGGGAGTTGCGCACCACGACACCCGCCAGCGCGATAACCCCGATCATGGAAGTGGCGTTAAACGGTGTATTCAACAGCCAGTGTCCGGGGAAAACCCCGATCAACGTCATGGGAATGGCGCCCATGACGATCACCGGCATCATGAAAGACTGGTAGTAAGCCACCAGCATGAGGTAGATAAATACCAGAGCGATAATAAAAGCGGCGCCGAGATCTCGGAATACATTGAGGGTCAGGCGCATGTCACCGCCCCAGAGAATCTGGTAATGGGTAATATCATCGGGCTGCGCTGGCGAAAAGCCCAGATTGGCCGTGCTGAGCGGCACACCGTCGATGGTCTTGCCATCCAGCCGGTGATTCAGGGACAACACCGCATAGACTGGGCTGGAACCTATGAGATCTCCGGTCACATACACCACGGGATGCTGATCACGATCATAAATCGGCTTGGTCAGCGTCGTCCGTTCAATCTGCACGATGCTCGCCAGAGGTACCTGCCGCCCGCTCCGGCTCTGCACCTGTAGGTCGAGTATCTGCTGGCGCCAAGCACGATCCGCCGGAGGCACGCGGAGCATGATATCCACCGGCTCGCGGGCATTTTTCACATGCAGGGCACCCAGCCTGGTGCCCGCCACATAATCATGCACCAGCGCGGCCACCCGCGCCGGTGCGACGCCGGCGAGCATCGCCTTCTGCCGATCCACATGCAGCAGATACTCAGGCACGGTAGCCGTCACCGAGTCATCCACATTGATCATGTCGTAGTCTTTGCGGAAATCCTGCTCGATCGCACCCGCCACCCGGCGCAATCGGTCATAGTTCGGTCCATAGAGTTCGGCCACCACCTGAGCCCGTACCGGCGGCCCCGGCGGCACCTCGAACATCTTGATAACGCTATCCGGGAAACGTTCCCGGACCGATCGCAACGCCTTATAGACTTCCACGGAAACGGTGTGGGACATGGGCCGCTCATCCCGCGGCACCAGGTTGACCTGAATCTGCGCGTAATTGCTGCCTTCACGCATCAGGTCACCACGCACCAGACCCGCGAAATCCACGGGCGCCGAACGCCCCAGATAGGTCTGGAAGTTTTCGATATAGCGATTCCGGCTGAGCACGTTGCCCACCGCTTCGGTAACCCGTCCGGTTTCATCCAGGGCCGTCCCCGCCGGGGTATCCACCTGAATCATGAAATCGCTGACATTGCCCTCTGGAAGCATCTTCAGATTGACGCCAAGCGCACTGAGCGGCCCATTCATGCCCTGGGGCCGGATGAACTGCCACATCGGCATCAGCATCGCCAGCAGGAGCAGCACCATAACCACGATGAAAAAAAGATTGCGGCGCCCAGGGAATTTCAGCAGTGGTTTGAACACCCGGATGTATCCCCGCTGCAGGGCGTCCGGTCGCGCCTCATGCGCGCCGTCCTCACTGTCAGCCTGTCTGGCCGCTTTGCCGCCCAGAAAGCGGTAAGCCCCCCACGGCACCACCGTATAGGCGAGCAGCACCGATGCAATCATCGCAATAGGCACAAAAATGGGGATGGGCAACATGAAGGGTCCCATCATCCCCGTCACAAAAGCCATGGGCACAAAGGCGAGGATGACCGCCAACGTCGCAATATTCGTCGGATTGCCAATCTCATTGGTGGCGTTGATGATGCAGCGGGCAAAGCCGTCCTTACCGCAACCATGCAGGTGGCGATGGATATTTTCGATAACGACAATACCCCCGTCCACCAGCAGCCCCAGTGAGAGGATCAGGGCAAAAAGGGTAATCCGGTTGATCGTCTGCCCGAGCAGCCAGCCCATGCCCAGCACGGCGCCCAGAGTCAGCGGTACCGTCAGAATTACGATGCCCGCTTCTCGCCATCCAAGGAAAATCATCAGGATGATGGCGACCACTCCGACGGCGATGCCGAGATGCTCGAAGAGGGTGCTGACGGCGTCATCGGCGCGCGCGCCATAATCACGGGTGATGGAAACATGTACCCCCTGCGGTAATGCCTCCCGCTCCAGACGCCCCAACTTTGCCTTGATCGCGTCCGTCACGGTCACCGCATTGGTCCCCGGACGCTTGGCGAGGGTGATGGTGACTGCCGGCATGGTGGTACCCGCGGGTACGCCGATCCGGTTGGCACGCCCGGCGGTATCACTGGTCATGATGTTGTTTTCTGCAGCGCCCTCTGCGACCCTGGCCACCGCTTTCAGCAATATCGGTTGTCCGTCATGACTGCCGATAATGAGGTCGCCGACCCCCCGTGCCGAGCCCACCGCCCCATTGATGCGCAGCGGAATCTCTTGGTTGTTATGCACCAGATTGCCGCCGGGGAGAATGACATTGCCCCCCTTCAGGGCCTGCTGAATGTTTTGCAGGCTGAGGCCGACACTGGAGAGCTTGGCCGGATTCAGCCAGACATTGATCGCCAGGGGGCTACCGCCGATCACCTCGGCGTTCGCCACGTCCGGCACACTCTGCAACTGGTCCATGAACCGCACGCCGACCTGACGCAACGCCAAAGGCGTCAACTGACTGGAGCTCAGTGTCACCGACATAATCGGAACGTCATTGATGCCTATGGATTTCACCAGCGGCTGCGCCGTACCGGGGGGCATTTTGTCCATATTCCGGCTGAGCTGGTTGTAGACTTCGAGCAGGCTCTTCTCTTCGTTGGCGCCGACCTTGAACTCGACGGTGACCACACCCATGTCATTGATGGCATACCCAAAGGTGTGATGCACGCCAGGCAGGGACGCCATCAGGGCTTCCAACGGGCGGATCACCAGATGGTGAATCTCCTCGCTGTCGGAGCCGGGCCGCATGATAAAAATTTCGGCAGCGGGTACCACGATTTCAGGATTATACAGGCGCGGCGTGACGAGCATGGCCAAGGCCCCGAACAGGGCGATGGCCACCATGATCAGGACCGTGATCTTGGATCGGTAAAATGACCGGGCAAGCCGCCCCGCCAGATTGTGCCGCTGCCCGGATTCAGCCATGAACGGCTCCGGTTGGCGCAATATGGTCGCCATTATTCACCGCCGCGAGATTACCCGCGACTACCGTCTCACCCGCACTCAGACCGGAAAGAATTTCCACGCCCTCCGGCGTACGTTGCCCCGGCCGCACCATGCGATAGCGCGCGATGTCTTGCGCATCCACGACGAAAACACCCGGAATACCGGCACGATCCAGCAAGGCAGCCGCTGGCACCATCAGCGCCCGCCGCTGCGTGACCGGCACTTCCACGCTCACGTAATCACCGGCTTGCAGCGTGCTGGCTGCAGGCAGGCTGAGTTTGACCATGTGGCCATGGGTCATCGCGTCCGCGGCTCCGACCAGATCCAGAACCGTTGCGGGAACACTGTTCCCGTCGGCGCTGACCACGACCTTCTGACCGATTTGGAGACTGCGGTACAGGGTCCCGCTGACACTGCACTGAACCTCCAGTCGGGAGATGTCGGCCAAGGCCAGGATGGGCTGACCAGGCGAGGCGAGATCCCCGTTCTGCATGAATTTGCGCGTGATAATGCCGGAGAATGGCGCCGTTACCCTGGCATAACGCAGTTGCGACTGCGCCGTGCTGATGCCCCCCTGGGCGGCAGCGACGCGGGCCTGCGCCATGGCGTAGGCCGATTTCACCTGATCCCACTGCTTCTCGGGAATGGCCTGCTGGGTATATAGGACCTTGAATCGATCATAATTGGAGCGGGCGTCCGTGAGCGCGGATTCGGCTTCAGCCAAACCAGCCCGGGCCTGCTGCACCTGTCCCAGCACCGCCGTCGGGTCGATCTCAAAAAGCAGTTGTCCCGCCTTTACGGCCTGTCCGTCACGCACACGCAGGGCGCGAATATAGCCACTCAGGCGAGAACCGAGCTGTATCTGCTGACGGGCAGTGACCGTGCCCGGAACACGGGCAAAGGCGGCCACGCTCCGGCTCTCCGTCTGCATGACCGGCGCCGGAACTTGACGCTGGACTTGCCGCGCATCCGGGGGTGATTTGCTGCAGGCGGCAAGGCCTGTCGCAGAGCATGCCAGAGCGGCGATGAGCACGGTCCGCTTCCATGTGTTCATTGGGGGGCTCCTTCTGCGGCGGGCCTATTGCGCACACCGACGATTTCTTGAGGGTTCAGTTTGCCGATGGCCAGCAACAGGGCGCCGCGGTCTACCGCTTCCGCATAATGGGCGGCGACCAGCTCGGCTCGTGCCTGATCCAGTTCCGCCTGTCCGTGCAGCAAGCCGGTCACGGTCTCTATACCATTTTCGTAACGCAAACGTACCAGACGCTGCGCCTCTTCCATCTGCTTAACTGCGAGTGCACGCATTTTGACGCGCAGCGCGGCTTCCCGGGCGCTCCGCCATACCTGTGCCACCCGCAAACGCAACTTATCCTGCGCTTCCTGCAACGCGGCCATGGCCTGCTCGCGCTCCGCCCGGGCGCGATCCAT
>JAKAVW010000087.1 GCA_021827445.1 Pseudomonadota bacterium | reverse complement strand
TCAACATGGCTGCGCACCCAGGCCGTAGCCGCTTCGGCTTCGTTCGCCGAAAGATTCGTGTCCTGAAAAAAGGCGCCGTGACCCGCTACGCCCTGCTGCGTGCTGTTGTCGCTCATGATGGTCTCCTTAGGCCGTTAAGCCGCTTGTTGCGAATATGTTCTACACCTCTCAAGTAGTTGACCATTATGCTCCACAATAATTCCGTTGCCAAGTAAATGGCTTTATGATTATCGCTGTGGGTGGCGTGTTGTGTTTACACCTTACAGATGGGCTCGTGGTGCGCTTGTGCACATAAAAACAAATGGATGGGAGTATGGATGAAAATTTGGAACTGATGCAGATTCCGGCACCGGGGGAGATCGCCGAACGTTGCCGTGTGCTCTATCTGGCTCCGGCAGTGTGCAGTAAAGGATGGTTGCCGAACCTGTTCTGGCGGCCTGCGACGCAGGATAATCCCTTCGGGACGTTGCGGGTGGATCCTTGGGAGCTGGAAGTGCTTTTTGCTGCGATCAGCGGTGAGCCCGCCCTGTCGCGGGCGGTACTGGAACAGCGCGCGCCCGGTCGCGCTGGATTCATTGAGCGCTCCATCGCCCACGGTGAATTGCCACTGCTGGGTTTTCGTGAGGATATTCCTTAAACTCATGTCTGCACTGCCCCGCATTGCGATTCTCTCGCGCCATACCGGGTTGTACTCGACCCGCCGTCTGCTGGATGCAGTTGTCGCGGCGGGCGCAGAACCCGTATTACTTCAACCTGAGCATTGCTTGCTGCTGTTAGATAATACCGAGACCCAGCTTTACTACGGATCCTCTCTCTTGGCGCCCTGCACCGCAGTAATTCCGCGAGTAGGTGGTCCGCTGACGCACTTAGGGTCACGCCTGCTCCGTTATTTTGCGGGGGAAGGCATCTGCTGCCTCAATAGTGCGGAATCGCTGGAGTTGTCCCGCGACAAGTTTGCTTCTTTGCAGGTCCTGGTTGCCGCGGGGGTTGCGGTGCCGAAGACGGCCTATTTCACGCAGATGGGGCAGCGTGATCTGGCGGTATCTGCTCTGGGTACGCCCTTGGTACACAAGCTGCTCAGTGGTTCCCAAGGGGTTGGCGTTAGTCTGGCGGAAACGGATATGGCGGCACGGGGGATGCTGGACACCTTCCTCCATCTGCAACACGAAGCGATGATCCAGCGCTTTCTTCCAGGACGTCAGGATTTTCGGGTAATCGTTCTCTTCGGCGAGGTGATTGCGGCCATGCGCAGGGAGGCTTCTGCTGAGGATTTTCGTAGCAACCTGCATTGCGGGGGCCAGGCGTCGGCATTGCTGGATCTGCCGGAAGATTTTGCCGCCATTGCTTGCCTGTCGGTGGCTTCACTGGGTCTGGGTTTTGCCGGGGTGGATATCATGCTGGCTGAAGATCAGCGGCCCTTGGTGCTGGAAGTGAACCCCGTCCCCAGCCTGGAGGGTATCGAAGGCGTTACGGGTAAGGACATCGCCGGTACTCTGGTTAAAGCGCTTTTACAGCAGGCCCTGTCCCCATCTTTGCAACCGCGGTCGTAATCCAGTCTTGCGCTTGTTGGTTGAGGGCAGCGGCTTTACCTGCAGGGGGTAGTGCGGGGCCGATCTGCACCTCGACCACCCCCGGCCATTTGCGCCAATCCGCGCGTGGCCAGAAGCATCCGCTATTCACGGCGATGGGCAGGAGCGGAACCTGAGCGCGAATGGCCAGGCCAGCGGCCGTGCTGCTGAAAGGGCCAACCTCGCCGCAGGGGTGGCGGGTGCCTTCCGGGAAAATCACGACGTTAAAGCCTGCCGCCAGGCGGATTTTGCCTTCTTCAATCACCTCTACTAAGGCCTGCCTGCCTGCGTCGCGGTCGATACCGATGGGCCAGGACAGATGCAGGCCCCAGCCAATCACCGGGATGCGGAAGAGTTCCTTTTTCAGTACATAGGAGAGTCGTGGGAAGATGCACCAGAGGAGCAGAGTCTCCAGTGCCGATTGATGGTTGGCGACGATGACGCAGGGCGTGGCGGGAATGTTGGCGAGGCCGCAAACCCGATAACGCAGGCCACAACTCCAATGGAGCCAGCCGACGCCGGTACGTGCCCATAAACGACTGGTCCAGACCCGCGCCGTCAGCGGCAACAGGGTGATGGTCAGGCTGAAAAAGGCCCAGACCAGGGTCCAGATCGTAAAACCAATGTAGAACAAGCTGCTGCGAATGGTACGTATCACGGAATGCCGAGAATAGCGTGTACCGCCGCATTAAGATCCGCGAAAATGGGGACGCCCGCCGCTTCCGCTTCCAAATGCATGCGTTGGCCTTTGCCCGTCAGCACCAGCATGGGTCGTGCACCGGCTTTACGCGCGGCGACCAGATCACGGATACTGTCACCGATGGCGGGAACCTGTTCCAGCGAGCTCTGCAGGCGCTCCTGTATCTCGCGAAACAGGCCGGGCGCTGGCTTGCGACACGCGCATCCTGCTTCCGGAGCATGGGGACAGAAGAAAATGGCATCTATTCGACCGCCTACGGCGGCCAGTTCCTGACGCATACGCTGATGAATAGCGGTCAGGGTACGGATATCGAAAAGTCCCCGACCCACACCGGACTGATTGGTGGCTACCACCACTTGGTAGCCGGCGCGGTTCAGACGCGCGATAGCCTCCAGACTGCCCGGAATGGGGCGCCACTCGGCGGGAGATTTGATAAAGGCGCTACTGTCCTCGTTGATGACACCGTCACGATCAAGGATGACCAGTTGCCCCATCAAACCCCCTGTAACTGCGAGAAGTCGGCGATGCGCAGAAACGCCTCCTGGAGTTGGGTAAGCAGGGCGAGACGGTTCTGGCGTAGTACCGGTTCTTCAGCAAGGACCATGACCGTATCAAAAAATTGATCGACCGAGGGACGTAAGCCCGCGAGCAGGTCTAAAGCGGCGGCATACTGGCGTTTTGCGAGCTGCACATGAACGGGTTGCGCCAAGGCTTGCCAGTGTTCCCACAGTGCGCCCTCTGCGGGATCCGCAAAGTGCTGCGGGTCTACTTGCCAGTCGGCGGAGAGGGTTTCCTTACGTAATAGATTGTTGATCCGTTTGATCAGCGCCGCCAGAGCATCCGCCGCCGCATGTTCGGCCTGGAAAAGGGCGAGGGCTTCAAGACGCTGGCGCGCATCCAGTGGTTCGTGGGGTTGGCGGCTGAGCACGGCGGCGATCTGGTCGGCACGAAAGCCCTCTTCCCGGAAATAGACACGCATCCGATCCTGAAAGAAGTCGAGCACTGCAGCTCGCGTCTCCGTCCTGTTCTTGGCAAAAGCGCTGCCGTAAGCGGCCAGCGTACTGGCTACCGCTTCGTCCAGGTTCAGGGGCACCCGAGCATCCAGCACAATCCGCAGCACCCCCAGTGCGGCGCGGCGCAGGGCGAAGGGGTCGCGGTCACCGGTAGGGACTTTGCCGATGGCGAAAAAGCCGCAGAGGGTGTCCAGCTTATCAGCAATGGCCAGGCACTGTCCGTGCGCATTGGCCGGAATTTCATCATCGCGACCACTGGGCATATAATGCTGGGTGATGGCGGTGGCAACACGGATATTTTCGTCGTCATGTCGGGCATAGTGGCCGCCCATGATGCCCTGCAATTCCGGGAACTCGCCTACCAGACCGCTGAGCAGGTCACTTTTGCAAAGCGCAGCGGCACGGTCCATGTCGCCTGCATCCACCGCAAACTGCGGCGCGAGGACTGCTGCAAGTGCCTGCAGGCGCGTGGTTTTGTCGAAAATGCTGCCGAGGCCGTCCTGAAACAGTACCCCGGCAAGTGCGGCTCGTCGCGTCTGCAAAGAGACTTGGCGATCCTGATCCCAGAAGAAGGCAGCGTCGGCCAGTCGGGCACGCAGTACCCGGTTATTCCCGTTGATGACGACCTGCGTATCCAGACTGTGCAGGTTGGCCGCGAACAGATAATGGGGCACCAGGCGCCCATCCTGGCCGCGCAAGGGGATATAACGCTGATGCTGCATCATGACTGTAATCAGTGCTTCTTCCGGCACCCGCAGATAGTCCGCGGCGAAACTGCCGGCGAGAATGACCGGCCATTCGTTGAGTCCAGTGATTTCGTCCAGCAAGGCCTCCGGCAAGATGGGGTTGACGGCCATCTCACCGGCTAAAGCTACTATTTTGCGGGCAATATGCGCGCGACGCTCCGCAAAAGCCACCATTACCTTTGCCTGTAGTAAGGACTCGGCGTAATCGGCGGGGTTGGTAATCTGGACCGCCTGGGGATGATGGACGCGATGCCCGAAGCTTTCTCCGCCGGCATTCAGACCAAAAACATGCCAGTCCAGCACCTGCTGGCCCTGACGCAGCAAAAGCCAGCGTACTGGGCGTAGAAAACTATCGGGACGCGCTCCCCAATGCATACGTTTGCGCAGGGGCAAACTGGCCACCAGTTTGCTGGCGATCGCGGGTAACAGGACATGACTATCCTGGGCCGCGCCGACTTCCCGCCAGGCAAGGACGGGACCTTTGTCCGTCTCCAGGGTGAGCAGATCGTCAACGCTGACCCCGCAGGAGCGGGCAAAGCCCTCTGCTGCCGCCGTGGGTTTGCCCTGCGCATCACGGGCGCGCTCTACAGGCGGACCACGGCGCAGGGTTTCCTGAGGTAGACTCTGCCGGGACACGTCTTTAATCCAGAGAGCGAGACGTCGCGGAGTGACATAGCTGCGGATGCTTCCATACTGCAACCC
The DNA here is from genome assembly GCA_021827445.1 of Pseudomonadota bacterium. Taxonomy (GTDB): domain Bacteria; phylum Pseudomonadota; class Gammaproteobacteria; order Acidithiobacillales; family Acidithiobacillaceae; genus Acidithiobacillus. The sequence continues at coordinate 5,315 of JAKAVW010000087.1, read as the reverse complement.
GGCTTTGTCGAGTAATTGGCCCACGATCTCGGTCGCGGCATCTTGCAGGGGTAGTTGTTCCCGCGCCGGCAATTCTTCACAACCCAACTCCAGCAGGAGATCTTCAGGCGCTGACATCTTGGCTCCGCAGTAAGGGGTGACCGAGGGCGGCACGCGCTTCGGCATAGTGCTCGGCGACGCCACGGGCGAGGGTCCGGACGCGGCCGATGAATCGCGCGCGCTCGTTGACGCCGATGGCATGGCGGGCATCCAGCAGGTTGAAGGTGTGGGAGCAGTCCAGTACCCGTTCGTAGGCGGGTAGGGGGAGTTGCGCCGCCAGCAACGCGCGGCAGTCTTTTTCTGCCTGATCGAAGCGTTGGAAGAGGTCTTCTACCGGCGCCAGCTCAAAATTATAGCGGGATTGTTCCACTTCGTTCTGATGAAACACATCTCCGTAGAGGACGCCGGGGGTCCACACGAGCTCATAAACACTCTCTATGCCCTGCAGGTACATGGCCAGTCGCTCCAGACCGTAGGTGACTTCGCCCATGACCGGATGACAATCCAGGCCACCCACCTGCTGGAAATAGGTGAACTGGGTGACTTCCATCCCATTCAGCCAGACTTCCCAGCCCAGACCCCAGGCACCCAGAGTCGGTGACTCCCAGTCATCTTCGACAAAACGGATATCATGCACTCGGGAATCAATGCCAAGGGTTGCCAGCGATTCGAGGTAGAGTTCCTGCAGATTTACTGGATTAGGTTTGAGCACTACCTGAAACTGATAGTAGTGTTGGAGACGATTGGGATTGTTTCCATAACGACCATCCGTGGGACGCCGGGAGGGCTGTACATAGGCGGCCCGCCACGGTTCAGGGCCGATGGCCCGCAAGAACGTGGCAGGGTGGAAAGTACCTGCACCCACCGGCATATCCATGGGCTGAAGCAGAACACAGCCTTGATCGGCCCAGAAGCCTTGCAGCCGCTGGATGATTTCCTGGAAAGTCATACGCATTCCTGGCAGAAGTTTCGCGCATTATGGCCCAATGCAGCCAATCCTGTGAAGGGCACCTGCCTGCCCGCGTGCCCCGACTGGTCTCAAAGCAGTTCGGCAATCCCCGCAGCCCCACGCTTGGCGTCGAGAAACACCAGTCCAAGCTTCGCTTCCTTGCGCGCGATGACGGTCAGGACGGCGTCCGGGCCAGCGTGAATAAGCAGGACGTAGCCGTTATCGCCCTTGATCATGACCTGTTCCAACTCGCCCCGCGCTAATTCTATGGCAGTGCGGTCGCCGAGGGAAAGCATCGCCGCCGCCATGGCACCGACCCGGTCTTCATCCATGGTGGAAGAAAGTAGTGAGGCGATAGTGAGGCCGTCAGTAGAAATCACGGCTGAGGCCTCGATGTCCGCAGAAGACCCGTTCAGATCACTGAGGACGGATTTGAGCATTTCTTCACGCATTTTTGTTCTCCTGATGACTTGACATGGTGTATGAAAAGGATGTGGTTTTAGCGATAGCGTTTGTCTAGATCTTGTACCAGCGTAACGAAGGATTGATCTTGCAGGCGGGGTGTACCGCTGACGACGAGCATGAAACGTTGCTGACCGATGAATAATGGCCAGAATCCCAGCTCAGAGCGACCTGCGGGATCGAGCAGTCCCCAGGTCTCAGTGTTGATACGCAGGTTGTTTTTCAGCAAACGGCCATGCCTGGACTGTAAGGAGAGCAAGTCTGCTGAAAGTCCGGCGAGTTCTTCCGCGGCTTCATGGGTGTAGCCGGCTGCGGCGAGATAAAAGCCATTTTCGTCGGCGAGGAGAGTCTTCTGTACATCGGAGAGTTGCGCGAGGAGGGGAGGCAACGCATCTTCCAGACGTTTATCCTCTTGCTGACGTGGATGCGCGGTGCCCCGTAATAAACCCAGTCGTTGCAGGCGGAAAATACTGCGTAGGGCTTCCTCTGCGTTCGCCGCTTGAGTCCAACGCTGTGCGGCCTTGATGCTAAAGGGGGTTTGGTGTCCTTCTCGCAAAATATGTAAAAGAATTGCCCGGTTTCCTTCCTGATCCGGATTGGATGTGGCATAAAAAGCCCCGGCTGGTGTCACTTCACCATAAAGATCAGCGCTGGTGGCGACCAGTTCAATACTCATGATTGATCCCCGATTCCAGGATCGATGGAGTAAAGAAGTGCCATAACCAGATTTTTGACGTCGTCCTTGTTACGACCATCCACTTCGAAAATCGGTGGAATGGGATTAAGCATCCGTAGATCAGCGGTCACTTCCGGGAGCATGCTGGCGTAGTCTGCTATCTGGGGCTGTGCCTGGACATCTGTTTTGGAAACCCCGATAACTACGGGAACGTCGACAATGAAATCTTTGAAGGCATGGAGAAAAAAGTGCAGATCTTTTTTCGGGTTAGGGCGGGTGTTGTCCAACATCAAGATGAGGCCTAGACCACCGGTGGTGAGAATGTCCCACATGAAGTCGAAACGCTCCTGGCCAGGGGTGCCGTACAGATGAATTTTAGTGTTCTCATCCAGCTTGAGTACGCCATAATCCATCGCCACGGTGGTGTGACCCTTGCGATTTAGCGTCATATCCGAAGCCTGGGCATCAGTGGAGATAATTGGAATATCTGACAATGCTGAAATGGCCGTTGTTTTGCCCACACCAACAGGACCGGTAAAGATGATTTTATTGTCTTCTCTCACAACGGGGCTCCTTCAATATAATTTTTGACTAAGCACTCTTTGCATACGCATTTTACAGCCCTGAAATGCGGGCAAGGAGACGGCCCAGGAAGCTTCTTTTGGCCGCTGGTATTTCTGCAGGCGTTGACGCATTGGACGTCGCTGGCTGGATGCGGTTGTCGGGATTCTCCGCCGTGTTGTAGCGCAACAGTCCTAAGCTGTCTGCGGCTGCAAGAAAATTGAAGAGATCATGAGGCTCGACGCGTAACATCTTCACCGTCAATGCCGGAGATGCCGGCGAACGGGCCAGAAAAGCCGCTAATCGCAGCGCGTCTGGCAACATGGTGAGCCGCGTCAGGTTGGGCCATTGTTTCAGTTGTACCGGGGCGTTGATCTGTAGTTGCTGGCTGAGACGTCCGTCAGCTGTCCATGCACCCATTTGCCAGAGCAGAGACTGAAGAGTGAGACGCCGTGTGGATGCATGAGCGGGGACATCGGCGTGATTGGGGGCACGCATTTGTAGCTGCGGGTGCTCTTCTCGTGCTAGCGATTTGAGATATTCATCGTCCGCCAGCAAGATGGCCTGATCAGCCATCGGATCTAATCGCAGAATGATCTGTTGCTGGCCATCCACAATAATGGCTGACGATTGATCACGCCGGATGATTTGTAAAAGTCCTAGTAGGCCGGCCTGGGGGTTGAAGTGACGTATTTCTTCAGGACGCAGCACCGGAGTGAGACGTGGTGCCGCGACTGGTTTGGGGGCGGACGGGTTTGCGGCGGTGGGCGACGGGACAACGGGGGTGGATGGTGCGGGGATTGTGACCTCGGGCCGAATGGGCATAACCGTGGCGCCGCTCCTTCCCGCTGGTTTTCCGGGTGCGGGGCCACCGTTCAGTAGCGACTCCAGCGCTGGAAACAGGGTTTCCATACGTACCGGTTTCTGCAAAACCGGGAATACACTATCGGCTTGCGGGGAAACGCTCGTCAGGAGGATACGCTGTTCCGGTTGTTCGCTATGCAATCGATGAGCGATAGCCATACCCTCTGCACCATCCACATCAATAATGGTCACTGCAGGTGCTTGCGTATCACCGGTATCCAGCAGTTGATAACGGCGCCGGGTAAACATTTTGAAAGCCATACGGAAGACGGCTTCTTTGCGTGCATCCATCCCGATGCTGCGAACGGGGATACTATCGCTATTAGAGGGGTTTTTCGTCATGATCAAATCCTAAATGATCTGTCGTTGCGGGTAGCGCTGGAGGCGTTCAGCAAGGCTGAACATTTGGCGCATGATATCTTCATTGGGCTGTGTATCCAGTGCAAGAATCGATTTGATGAATTGGGAAAAGCGCTCGCGCGCATCCATCCGTTCGTACATTTCGAGGAGCGGTCCGTAATAAACGCTATGGTTTGGTTGAGCTAATGTGGCCTTCTCCAGAAGATCTACGGCCTCATCTACCTGCCCATACTCCAGCAGCAGGTTGAATTCCTCGATAATGCTGTCCTCGCTGCCCTTCGGAGTGATCTGATGATCGCGGCGAATTTCTTCTGTTACCAGCGGTGGACTGCTCAGTGGTATGGCAGTGATCGGCAGATAAAGCCCATACTGCTCGGCCAGTCCTGCGAGAACATGCTCTTCTCCGTCACTCTCGGCAAGGGGGGTCCACAGGTCATGTTTGCCCAGTCGCTGGCCGCGGTGCAGCAGCCGCTCTCGCAAAGCGCTACCTGCACCCCACAACGTAATATAGAGTTGAAGGAGGGACTCCGCATAGGAGGCGCATCGCTGCTGGATGTAGAGCATCTCCAGAAGGGTAACCTGGAGAATGAGTTTGCGGGGATCGAGAATAAGGTTACGGCGTAACAGACGCTCGGCTTCAGGATATTGGCGACACGTCAGCAAATGGCGTGCGGCACTGAGGGGCGAAATCAGCCCGGCCACTACCTCATATTCCTCCTCATTCAGCCGCGTGAGGTTATCGGACCCAGTCAGCAGCATGATACCTGTGCCCGCGGAGCTGTTCTTTGAATCCCCGCCTGATAGCTGTCCTGGTTTTGCAATGAATCCAGACAGATCCAGTGGTTCCGGGTTGACGATGGCTTGCTGCAATTCTCTCTGTGCACCCACGAGCGAGGAAGATGTCGCTGATTGCGGTGCATGCGTGGCATGTGTGATAACCGCAGCAATTTGCGCGCTGCTCACTCCTAAATTCTCTGCAGTTACCCGCAATTGCAGGTTTTGCGGATCCAGTTTCAGTCCTTCCAAAACGAGTTCCTGGGCCTCTGCACCCGGGATTGCACGCGAATCATTGAGTTTTTCCAAAAGTTCAGCGAAGCGATCAATGTCAGAAATTTCCCGATAGATCGAGAGCAGTCGACGTATCTGCTGAATATCATCGGGGTTGTGATCAACGTACCAACTCAGGGATGTGGCAGCCTGTTCCAGGTGGCCATAGGAAAGATAAATCTCCACCTCGTCAAGAATGCTGGTTTCATTGACCTGTACAGAGGAACTTGTTTCCGGCATGGCGTTGGCTGGACCGGTTTTAATAGCCGGGGTTGCTGGTGTCTGACTTCCCCTGTTCTCGCGGGCATTGCGCAGTGTGCCTGAGGCTTTGAGAAGCTTTTGCCTGCGCAACACCTT
>JAKAVW010000086.1 GCA_021827445.1 Pseudomonadota bacterium | reverse complement strand
AAACATCAGTCCCAAATTGAACTGCGCGGGCGCATCGCCCTGATCTGCCGCCGCCCCATACCACCTGGCGGCTTCCAGATAGTCCTGCTGGACTTCGATACCTTCGGCATACTTCACGCCCATATTAAATTGCGCCACTGGATCACCCGCTTGTGCCCGCTCCCGCAAGTCCCGCAGGTCGCGGATACCCGCCAGAGCCATCAGATCCAGAGATTCGCCACCATGACTCATCACTTACCCCCGATAATTTGTACGTCCGCCAATTCCTGATCGTCGCTCTGCAAGCCCCAGGCGGCCAAGCGCGCCCGATCGGTCGTGGACCAGATCGCACGATGCAACGCGAGCATGGAGTTGCGATCACTGAGCAGGATGTTGCGCTCACGGTTATTGAGCTCCTGCGGACCCTGTTCCAGCGCTTTGTGGCAGAGATTCGCCGCGCGCGGCCAGGCACCCGTGCGATTACGCTGCAAGGCGGTATGTATGGCGTTAAAGCGAGGATCCACTACCACCTGTATGAAGGGATCCCCTTCAATGTGGGGCAGATAGGCCACGCTATCCATGCTGAGCGCCTGCAACTCTTGCGGGACATGTACCTCTTCAGGAATGACGAAGAGACGATGACGCCGCGCCCAGCGTCCCAGTGCTGGCCGACTCGTCCAGGCAGCAAGCGGCACCGCTGCCGTCAGTCCGCCGAGTATAGGTACCAGCCAGGCAAAATGCCAGGCACCCAGAAGAGGGTATAGTAGCGCGGCCAAACTCAGGCCCAGCGCGGAACACCAGCCAAAATAACGCAGGGCATCGGCCCAGGAGGTTTCCTGATCACCACGCACCTGCCCGCCCCAGTGCACACCGCGTCCCATCAGTGTCTGTATCACAAATTGGCTATGAAAGGCCATACGGATAGGTGCCATGAGGATCGAAAAAATACTCTCGAAAAACATACTGGCCAATAGCCGGAACAAGCCACCGAAATGGTCTTTTTGACCGCGCTGACGCACGACCCAGAGCACCGCCATGAATTTGGGCGATAGCAGCAGAACAGCCGTTACTCCAAACAGCCAGAAGGGCATGGGATCAGCCAGCCAGCCCCTGTCGAAGGGCGTTATGCTGCCGCCGCTGGCTGTATTGGTCCAGTGCAGCGAGCCTAGTGCTCCGAGGATCAAAAATATTCCCCATAAAGGCGCTGCTAAAAATGACATGGCACCGTTGATAAAGAGAAAACGATGCGCCGAGCGCAGCCCCTCCCCCGCCAGCAGACGCAAATGTTGAAGATTGCCCTGCGCCCAGCGACGGTCCCGTTTGAGATCATCGATCAGTGTCGGCGGTACTTCTTCATAGCTCCCAGGCAGGCTGGGCACAAACCACACCTCCCAGCCGTTTTTGGCCATGAGCGCCGCTTCAACAAAATCATGACTCAGCAGCGGACCACCCAGCGGTGCGCGCCCAGGCAACACGGGCAAAGCGCAATATTGGGTGAAGGGCGTGGTACGCAGAATGGCGTTGTGGCCAATATAATGGCCGTCACCCAGTTGCCAGAAGCGCAGGCCGGCACTGAAGATCGGTCCGTACAAATGCTGTGCAAACTGCTGCAGGCGGGCATAGAGGGTTTCGCGATTGACGGCCACCGGTTGGGTCTGGATGATGCCGACCTGCGGATTGCCTTCCATCATCTCCAGCATCCGGTAGAGTGTTTCGCCATTCATCACACTGTCGGCGTCGAGCACGACCATGTATTCATAATCCTTACCCCAGCGACGACAAAAGTCTGCCACATTGCCACTCTTGGCCTTGTTGTTGATGGGCCGCCGCCGGTAATGAATACGGCCAAAAGCATCCAAGGACTGGCAGAGGGCTGACCACACCAGTTCTTCGCGCAGCCAGATGGCGGGATCACGCGTGTCACTCAGCAGAAAGAACTCGAAGTGCGCGAGCGCTCCAGCCTGTTGCAGGGATTTATAGGTTGCCTGGAGGCCCGCCGCGACCCGCTCTACCTCTTCGTTGTAGATGGGCATGACTATAGCCACACGGCTCTGGGGACGCGGCTCCGCAAGACGCAGTTCGGGACTGCCCGGTGCGGTGTCTGTTCGCCCCCGCATAAGCAGAGCAAAACCCACCAACGCGGTCCAAAAGCCCGCAGAGATCCAGGCGAACAATAACGCGAAGATCAGCAGTGTCGGGATTTCCAGCCACAGAGGCAGACGGTCCGCCAGTACCTGAGCGAGCATCAGGCCTGCGCTGCACGCGGGAAGAATGATGAAGGCGCTGAGCCAGTAGCGCCGGTACCGACCGATGGCTTCCCATGGCCGGGCGCCGCTATGGCCCATATTCAGGCTTCTCCGGGTAACACGCGCCGATTCGCAGTGATCGCGCGGCGGTCCAGTAAAGACTGGGTGGCAAGGCGCAGCAAGGCTGCCCCCCAGGAGCGATTCAAAGGCCGCGAGGCCATGCTGGACCGCGCAATGGCCGGGGCCATTTGGCGCTGCAACCAGCGACAGGATTTGCCGTCATGGGTTTCACCCACGGGCAGTTTGAGAGACAGATCCAGGCGCGCATCCAGTTCGTCGCCATCTGTCAGGGTCGCCAGGGCCATGTGCAGACTCGCGAAGGCCCGCGCATAAAGTGCTTCGCCTTCCATGTCGGCGCCGCGCAGTTGCGCGACCACCTCCCCGCGAATCCACAGCCGCTGAGTATCGTTTAAGGACAGCCGGGCCATGTATTGCTCCACACGGGCCAGCACCGGGGCATTGTTTGCGACGACCATGGCCTCCGCTGTCCAATCCGCCAGTAGCTCACCCGCAGGATTGACGCTGTAGCTTGATTCATCTTTAAACATTACACCTGCTCCTTTGCCGCATGTAAGAGATATGTCCAGGTATTACTCATCACCTGATTGTCCAGGGTTAAAAAACACCGCACGTTACTGGGTGAATCCGGCTGCGGCTGAATGACCGCGATCACTCGCCAGAAATGGTCTTCTTGGTGCCATTCCAACTTTTGACTGAGCACTTTGGCACCGTCCGCGGCATTGAGGTGAATCTGCACGGGCATGGTCCCCGGCAAATGCGTGAGGGCGCCTCCCGCGAAATCAATTACCACCGTCCGCGCACCAGGCACTTTCGCGTCATTGCCCAAATAGGTGCCCACCGGATGAGCCAGCGGGATCAGACCGTGGTTATTGAGAAAAAAGCGCAGGGTATATGCGAAGTGCAGAGGCTTTTTGGGCGCAGGTTCATGCTCTGGCACCCAAAACACCACAATATTATCCAGATTGCGGTTGTTGGTGGGGAGTTCTACCAGACGCACCTGTCCCTTGCCCCAGTCGCCATCGGGCTGGACCCAGACGCTGGGACGCCGCTGGTAGTTGGTCCCAATTCCCTCATACGCGGAGAATTGGCGATCTTCCTGAATCAGGCCAAAACCCTCTGGGTGATCCATGTCGTAAGTGGTGGTCTGGATGTGCAGGGGGTTATCTATGGGCCGGGTTACCCATTCGCCGTTGCCGTTGGCCATCACCAGGTCGCTGGAGTCGTGTTGTGCCGGGTGCCAGTCACCGGCGCTGATGCCACGCCCATGTCCGTGCCAGTACATGCTGGTCAAGGGCGCAAGCTCCAGTACCTGTACCGGCTTGCGCAGGTAAATGGTGGCATCGACATGCACCGTGCTGCTGTCGCCCTGCTGGATGGTGAAGCGATAGGCACCCGTCGCTACCGGACTGTCCATGAGTGCGTAGACCACCATCCGGGTAGCGCCCGCCTTGGGCTGCACCAGCCAGAATTGCTTGAAGTAGGGGAAGATTTCGCCAGAAGGCTGCGCCGTGTCAATCCCGAGGCCGCGCGCCGACGTCCCATAGATGGCGTCCTTGCCCACGGCACGGAAATAAGTCGCGCCGAGGAAGGAGATGAACTCATTATAATGAGGTGGCGTATTGAGCGGCGCGAGCAGACGAAAACCGGCGTAACCGAGTTTGCTGGGCATATCTTTGGGGACGTTTAGATCACCGAAACTGAAATGCTTCAGCGTAAAGCGGATCGGCTGCACCACACCATCCACAACGCTGCGAATAACCACCGGACGGCGAAACCAGGAGCCGGGCAGATAAAACTGAGCCTGGAACGGCAAATTGTCGCCACGCCAGAGCGGCGAAACATCCTGAATCTGCGCATACTGTTGAGGACTGAGGTTTTTCAGAAAAGCCGGAATGGGTAGCGGCCGCGCATCATAAGTGCTGTTCACCAAGGTTTTGGCCTTGGCCTCCACGTTGGTCATGCTAAAATCGGCAGCATACGCAGGCAGTGTCATCGCCCATACCGTCAACCCCAGCAGGGTGGTGGAAAGCCGCTTTAGTGATGGGGGATTACGATGATAAACATTCATGACATGATGAAAGCAAAACTTGTGCCGTATTTATAACCATCTAATTTTTTAATTGTTATTATTATTCCAAGGTTGTTATTGTCGCTTGCACCCGACGCTTTCAGGGGAGTGAGTCGTGAATCGACGGCACCAGAGGGCATGCTCTGTGCCGGAAAATTTCACGCAATCTTTATAGTGCACTGAAAACATTATATTATCGCAGAATACCGATAGACTGTTCTCATAAACAATGCCTTTCAGATGTTAAAGATAACGAGGGTTGAGCGTCGCTGACAAACAACAGCACAATTTATGGCCCGCTGTTTGCTCTGCAGCGGTGTCTATAAGCTTGGCAAGCAGTAACGTGTATAACCATGAGCAACAACTTTATGAATGGTTCTTACTGAATTGAAAAAGAGGGCTTTATGAGTGCAAACAATTATGACATCACGATTATCGGCAGCGGTCCGGGTGGGTATCGCGTGGCGGTGCTGGCCGCTCTGCGTGGTAAAAAAGCCGCCATCATCGAGAAACAGACCTGGGGTGGCACCTGCCTGAATCGCGGCTGTGTACCCAAAAAGGACTGGCATGAGACGGCAAAGTGGATCGAGCAAAGTCGTCACTTCGAGAAACGGGGCATTGTGGGTTCGGCACTCACAGGAGATATGGCGCAAGCCTGGCAGCACCAGCATCAGGTGGTCGAGACGGTGCGCACCAGCTATGTCGATTACCTGAAGCGTCTCGGCGTGCATCTCTATAATGGCACCGGGCGCTTCCTTGATTCGCGGCGCATTCAAATCCAGGGCGCTGAGGGCCTGGCGGAAATCCGCACGGAAACCAGCATCATTGCCACCGGATCGGTACCATCCCTGCCCCAGGGAATCGCCACGGTACCCGGTAAGGTGCTGACGAGCGATATGCTCTATGACGACGGCGTCCCCAGCGGGGATCGGGTCATCCTGGTGGGCGGCGGGGTTATCGGCACTGAGTTCGCGTATATTTTTACCCAACTCGGCAAACAGGTGGAATGGCTGGTGCACTCCCCTGCCCTCGCCCATACCCAGTATTCGCCGCAGGCCAAGGATACGCTCAAGGCGGCGCTGGCGGCGTTGAATATCCATCCCCAGGCGGGATTCAAGATCGCCCGCATCGAGACGACGGCCGCTGGAGTGACGGTCTTCGATGACCGGGGGAAGCCGGTCCAGGGCGATTGGCTGCTGCTCGCTACCGGGCGCCATGCCTTTACGGAGGGATTGGGGCTGGAAAACACCAGCGTCACCCTGGACGACCGCGGATTTGTACAGACCAATACCATGCTGGAGACGGAAGAGCCCGGCATTTATGCCATTGGCGATGCGGTCGGCCCGATCATGAATGCCAATCAGGCCCTCAGCGATGCCCAGATAGTCATCCACAATCTGTTCAGCAAAGAAAAACAGGAACGCGATCCGCGCTGGGTGCCGGAGCTGGTTTATTCGGCGGTGGAACTGGCGCGTATCGGCCTGGATGATGATGCGGCCGAGGACCAGGGCTTTGAACCAGCGGTGGGTTTCGCCGCTTTTGAGGCCTCACCACGGGCGCTGGGGCAGGATGATGGTGTAGGCTTCGTCCGTTTGTTGGCAGATATGGATAGCGGCGAATTACTCGGTGGTGAAATTGTCGGTCGCGATGCTGGTGAACTGATTCATCTGCTCGCCAGCAGTAGCAACCGCGATGAGGCCCTGCGTAAGATCGTCGAAATTCGCGTCAACCACCCCTCGCGCGCGGAGGAGCTGGTAAACGCCACCGAAACGCTGGCGGCACGGTGGGGTCTGGAGGAGCAGATTTTTGGGGCGACCGATTAAACGGATTACTCGGATTACAGAACTCTACCAGGGGGTGCCCAGCACCCCCCACACCCCCATCAGGATCACGACTAACGATAAGAGCAGGTTAACGCTCGAAAGCAGTCGGACTTGACCCAGGGCGCGCGCACCCGCCTTCCAGTCCTGATCGCGGACAGCACGCCGTAGCCGCTTGAGCGGCGCAAAGTAGACATGCAGCGCCAGCATCACCATGATCGTACCCAACACCACCATGATCGAGACCGGGGCACTGAGGGCGGCAAAGCCCCCATAGAACAGGGGTACCATGGTGTAACCACTGCCCAGCAATACCGCGCCGGATATCCCGACCCACAGAAAAAATCGGCGCAGGATGGCGTGCAGCAAAGGGATTCGGGTACTGGCCTGAGCGATTTCGGCCTGCAGAACGGGCGCCAGCACGACCGTGGCGAAAAAAAGGCCACCAATCCAGACCACTACGGCGATAATATGTACGAATTGTTCAATCCATAACGTATTCATTGGCTTGATGCCGCCTCCTGCGGACCGGCAAGGCTATGAAGAAAGGTGCGCAAATCCAGTAACTCGTCTTCACAAAGGGTGTGATCCATGGGATAGCTATGTGCGCTTACCTTATAACCCAAGGCTTTCATCATCTGCTGGGCAATCTCCATATAAGAAAGAGGCAAGACGGCATCCTGCTGCCCGTGCGCCCAAAATATCGGCGGTGACTTGGCCGTGGCTGCCGCCAGATGGGCGCGCAACGGCAGGTAGGCACTCAGGGCAAACACCGCCTTGCTCGCATAACCGGCATGCAACACGGTGTAGAGCGCCATGGCGCCACCCTGCGAGAATCCACCGAGAATGATAGATGATCCCTTACCAGCCTCATGATCCAGTAGGGCGCCGAGCCGCCTGGCCATGTCTTGCAATCCTTCCGCGTCTTCTGCGGAATGAATGTCGAAACCATACACGTCATACCAGGCCCGCATCGGTCTGCCCCCGTTGATACGTACCGGGCGCACCGGTGCATTGGGAAATATCCAGCGGAAACGACCTTCCGGGTCTGCCAAATCCGCTACCCCTGCGAGGTCTTCCATAGAGGCACCAAGGCCATGCAGCAGCACAACGCAAGAAGCGTCCGCGTCGCGACCGGGACGCGTCAGCAGCCCCTCCGGCCAGACATCATGACTCAACGGCATGTTCAGTATTGCTCCTCAACGCATCTAATTTACGATATAAGGTGCGTTCGCTGACGCCCAGACGTTGCGCCAGACTGCGGCGATCCCCGCTGTAACTTCTCCGCGCCCAGCGCAGATATTGCTCTTCCAGTTCCGCCAGGGGAATGATTTCTTCAATACCTGGTACGGAGGACCGTTTGGCAGACACCGTGTTTGCCGGGCCGAGTTTATGCTCTGGCAGATGCTGAAGGTTTGCGGGCAGGTGCGCCGGGAGAATCCAGACATCATCGGCCAGCAGTGCGGCACGCTCAAGTATATTACGCAATTCACGAATATTACCCGGATAATCATAGCATCGCAGTAAATCCAACGTGTCCGCATGAAGATGGAGACCCTTGGCCACCGACAATCGCTGCAGAATGGCTTCCGCCAGCAGGGGGATATCCTCCAGGCGCTCACGCAGCGCGGGCAACACGATCGGAAAGGTATTCAAACGATAATATAAATCCTGCCGGAACCGCTCCTCCGCGACCATTCTTTCCAGCGGGCGGTGAGTAGCCGAGACCAGGCGGAACCGCGAGCGAATCGGTTCCACACCCCCCACTCGCCGGAAATAACCCGTTTCCAGCAGGCGCAAGAGTTTTACCTGCAAGCTGAGGGGAATATCGCCGACCTCATCCAGAAAAAGGGTGCCACTATTAGCCGCTTCTACCAGGCCAATTTTGCGCGAATGCGCGCCGGTAAATGCCCCTTTCTCATGGCCGAAGAGCTCGCTCTCAAAGAGAGTTTCGGGCAATCCCGAGCAATCCACCGCCACAAAAGGTCCGTTGCGAACCCGGCTGCCCTGATGTACGGCCGCGGCGGCCAGCTCCTTGCCCGTGCCGGATTCTCCGAGCAGCAATACGGCGGCCTCGCTGGGGGCCACTCGTCGGATCAGCGTGGTAACGTCCTGCCAGGCGAAGGAGTTGCCGACCATAACCGGAGCGGATTGCACAACCGACTGCGGTATGAGGATCAGAAGTTCGAGAAAATAGACGACTTCAGCGTTATCGTTGCGAATGGGGTACAGATCGATCTGGGCGCTTCCGGAGGTACCGCTATGCACCACATGCTGATCGGTACCAGAACGCTGACACGTATCGAGGGGACAGTGGTTACCCCCCTGGCGACATGTGTAGCCTGCCTCGGCCATAATCTCATAACAGAGTCGCCCCTGTAAGGGCTTACCATCACCGAAGACCCGCCGGTAGGCCTGATTGGCGGCGAGGACCGCGTAATCTGCGCAAAGCAATACCGCCGGAGCGCTAAAACAATTTAACAGCGATGTCATTTCCGGTCGTAACTGCTTGAGTAAATCCGTCATGGCCCCTCCCATCGTACCCCGCACGCCGAATCGCGCCACCGGCGCGACGGACGCCTTCTCTCGGCAGGCATGCCAATTATAGCAGCTTCTGCCAATTCGCATATGTCATTTTTGACAGTCATACCAAAACGCAGACTGACTTCGAGCCAAAGTAGCCCAGATAAATCTCACAACAAAAATATAACATTTTGTTTATTATCGCACTATTAAAAATGCCCTGTCTCTAATACAACATAAAATAATGGCATAACGATTGCTCATGATCCGATGTCCAGGCATTCAACAGGGGCGGGCGACATGATATTCAGACAACTATGCACGTCCAGAGGCGGCCATCTGAGCTATCTGTTGGGCGACCCAGTTACGCGCGAGACCATCATTATCGATCCCATGCCCGCGCATGTTGACACTTTCGAAGCATTCATAGCCGAGCGCGGACTGAATCTGCGCTACATTTTGCAGACCCATCATGAACCCGCGCATATCATCGCCGCCATCGTCCTGCAAGAACATAGCAGTGCCCAGATTGTTGCCCATGAAAGCGTAACCGATGAACACATCGACCTGCGCCTGCGTCACGGCGATGTCCTGTATTTTGGTGAAGAAAAACTCCGGGTCCTGCATACGCCGGGGCAAAGTCCCTGTGCAGTGACCTACTGGTGGGAGGATCGACTGTTCACCGGTAAGACACTGCTTGCCACCGGGACCGCTCCCTGTACTGACCAAAGCGAACTGCAAACGCTCTACCAAAGCATCACTAACCGCTTACTCAGTTTTCCGGGGGAAACCCTGATCTATCCCGGCCTGGAAAGTAAGGGCCGGCGTCTCACCAGCATTGAAGAACTGCGCCGTAAAGACCACTGGCTCAATAATCAAAGGGGCAAGCGTGCTTTTTTACGCAGTTGCGCATTGTTGTTACCGGAAAAGGTCCCGGCAGAGATGGCCAGTAAAAACGATGCAAACGAAGCCGGGACACAGGAAGATGAGGTGCAGCGTTACATGCCGGGTCGTAACTTATTAACGTAGATAGATATTTTTCCCCATCCGTTTGAAGTCCTCGGCCTTTTCCTGCATGCCTTCCAGGCGCGCGGTCTCAATGTCCTCGCCTTTAGACTGGGCGTACTCCTGCAAATCCTGAGAGATTTTCATGGAGCAGAAATGGGGGCCGCACATGGAGCAGAAATGGGCCGCCTTGGCGCCCTCCTGGGGCAAGGTCTCGTCGTGATATTCCCGCGCCTTTTCGGGGTCCAGTCCGAGGTGAAACTGGTCTTCCCAGCGGAATTCAAAACGCGCCTTGGACAGGGCGTTATCCCGCACCTGCGCACCGGGATGTCCCTTGGCCAGGTCGGCGGCATGGGCGGCTATCTTGTAAGTGATAGCCCCTTCGCGCACGTCATTTTTGTCGGGCAGGCCGAGATGCTCCTTGGGCGTGACGTAGC
>JAKAVW010000085.1 GCA_021827445.1 Pseudomonadota bacterium | reverse complement strand
TTTGCGGCATTGGACAGGCAACGGTATGACCTCATCCTCAGCAACCCGCCTTATGTGGATGCCGCAGCCATGGCGCAACTGCCTCCGGAATACCAGCACGAGCCCCGCGTCGCCCTGGCCGCGGGCAACGATGGCCTGGACTGCCTGCTCCCCCTGTTGGAACAATCTCCGCATTACCTGCGACCTGGCGGCATCTTGGTGGTGGAAACCGGCGATGCGGAAGAAGCCCTGATTCGCCGCCGTCCCGACCTGCCCATGATCTGGCTGGAACATCCGGCGGGCGGTTCGGGGGTTTTTCTTCTGGTGGCAACGGCCGACGGCGGATTTTAGACGGACACGCGCAGATTCAGCCGGCCGTCGCCAGCAACTCCAGAAAAGCGCGTACCGCCCGCGACTGAAAATCGACCCGGGGGCGGATGAGGTATAGGGTCCAAAACAGACCCCCGGGCGGTTCCAGACGCAGCGAGGCCAAGGGCCAGCATACTTTATCCAAAGCCTCCACCGAGGCAAAACCGATCCCCAATCCCGCCGCTACCGCATCCCGCAACGCCTCCACCCCGGTGACCTCCACGCTGTAACGGGCCCGCAGGCCCGCGTGGGCGATGGCCGCTTCCACCCGCCGACGAATCCCTGAATGCGCCTCGCGCCAGACGATGGGCTCCGCCAGCACCTCGTCCCAGCGCGCCCAGCATCGACCCTCCCGCACCCAGGGGTGACCTCGCGGCAAAATGGCCACCAGTTCATCCTCCCGCCAGGCTGCCTGCTCCATATGCTGAGGTAAGCTGTCGATCCCTATCTGTTCTTCGGTAAACAGCAAATCCCAGGTACTCAACGGCAGGTTGTCGGCCAGAGGCCCGGTCTTGAGTTGCAGTTGTACGCCGGGGTAGCGTCCACGAAAACGCGCCAGATGTTCCATGAGAAAGTAATTGGCCACCGTATTGCTGGCCGCGATGCGCAGACTTCCTTCCTGCAGGGCATGGCGTCGTGCCGACCAGTTTTCCACCGCATCGAGACTTTCCCGCAGACGACGCGCGCAGGGTAGCAAGGACTCCCCTGCCGCGGTCAGACGGATCCCCCGTCCCGCCCGCTGGTACAGGGGCTCTCCGACCGCCGCCTGCAGAGCGCGCAACCGCTCGGAAACCGCGGGCTGGCTGCGTCTCAACACCTGAGCACCAGCACCCACACCGTTGGCCTCCGCCACCGCCAGGAAGGTCAGCAATGCTTCCGCATGGATTTTCATTGGTTTTTCCGATGAGTTTTTATAAATCAATCTATTAGTCGGATATTAACGTGCGCGTTACATTGGGGCAACTTCCAAGGACCCAATATCGTGGAAACGTCGCAGTCTCTGTCTAAAACTTGGCCGCTCTTTGCGGGAGTGGGCCTCGCCCTTGCTATGGGCTCCTTCGATGGAGCATCGGTGCAGGGTATTTTCCCATACCTCGCGGGCGGCCTTTCCACCAGCAGCGATCATGCCCTCTGGACCCTGACCTACTTCATTGTCCACTGGTCGCTGGGCATCACCCTCATGCCCTGGACAACCGCCCGTTTCGGCATGCGCCACGTCTTTCAAGTAGCCGTGGCCGTGGCCATGGTGGGGACCCTCATCAGCGCGGTGACCGACAATCTCTGGATCATGCTGCTGTCCCGCGCTCTGGAAGGGATCGCCGCGGGGCTCCTCGTCCCCCTGGCTCAAAGCCTTTTTTTACGCCATAGCCCCAGCCAGCGCCACGGTCTGGTGACCATCTTCTGGAGTAACGCCATGCTGGTGCCGTTCTTCTTCGGGCCAGCGATCGGCGGATTGCTGGCGACGGAACTCGGCTATCGCAGCATTTTCCTGCTTTCCCTGCCCCTCTGGGGCATCGCCCTGCTGCTCGGCAACATGGGCATCCCCAAGGAGACGCGCCCTCTCCAAACCCCGCCCTTCGATACTTGGGGCTTCGGCCTGCTCTATGGTGGGCTGATGAGCTTGCAGATTGTGCTGGATCAGGGTGAACAGTACGGCTGGTGGCGTTCCACCTTCATTCTGACAATGGCCTTGTGCGCCTTCGTATCCCTGTTGCTCTTTGCCTGGCGCGAAAGCGAAACCCGGCATCCCTTGCTCCAGCTGTACTTTCTGCGGCGGCGCAATTATTGGCTGGGTCTGCTGCTGCTCTGCCTGGGCTGGGCCATGTTCATGGGCTGGGCCTCCGTGCTGCCCCTCTGGGCGGAAGAAACCCTCGGCTTCAACGGTTTCTGGGGAAGCGCGGTGCTCATCCCCATCGGCATCGGCGCCATCCCTTTGTCGACCCTGATGGACCGCCTGCGCGGACTGCTCGGGCTGCGCCGGCTGACGGCCCTCTGCTTTGCCATTTTTGCTTTCGCCTATGGCAGCGCTTATCTCAGCCCCATCAGCAGCCTGAATGATCTGTTCTGGCCGGTGCTGGGCATCGGCGTGGGGGTGGGCATGCTCTTCGTACCGCTGACCATGATCATCCTCTCCGGCCTCGGTGCCGAGGAAATCCCGTCAGCGGCCACCACCAGCAATTTCATTCGCGTCTTCAGCGCCAACATCGGGGTGAGCCTGCTGAGTGTCTACTGGGTCCGCTACAGCGCCCTGGCCAGCGCTCCTCTGTGCGACCACATCAGTCGATTCGATCCGCAAATCACGCTCTCAGCCCAGCACCTGCACATCCTGATCAGCGCGCAGGCGGACACCCTGAGCATCGACAACCTGCTGCGCCTGTCCATGTGGGTCTGCCTGATAGCGGCCATGGTCGCCTACGGTTTTATCATTCCGCCCAGCACGCTGCACAGGGCCGATGGTCCGCGCAATTACGTGGAGGAGGAAGAAGATGCGTTTTCCGCGACGGCCAGGGAGGGTGTCAGCACCACCTCCTGACGCGGCCGTGGTATTTCGATGCCCGCCCGCTCCAGGGCATCCGCCAGTGCCCAGTTATATTGGGCACGGGTTCCGCCGGGACGCATCAGTCCCGCACGTTCCACCCAGACGATCATCTCGCAGTCGTAGCCAGCCTCTCCGAACGCGGTCAGCCACAAGGTGGGCGGATAGCGTTCATCCCTTGTCGTCAGGGGCAGGGAGTGCGCGGTTTCTATGACCAGACGCCGCAATCGCTCCCGGTCGGTACCGTAGGGCACGCGAAACGGGAGATGAATCCGCATGATCGGATCATCCAGACTCCAGTTGATCACTTCACCATTCACAAACTGGGAGTTGGGTACCAGGATATCCACATGGTCGTTGGTCACGACCTGGGTGTAACGCACACCCAGCTTTTTGACCTCACCATGCAGGCCGTTCTCCTTGATCTGGATGTAGTCGCCTACCTTGATGCTGCGTTCAAAGAGCAGAATGAGTCCGGACGCAAAGTTGCTGAAAATATTCTGCAATCCGAAACCCAGACCGACACCTACCACACCACCCAGGATAGCCAGGCTGCTGAGATTGACGCCGACTGTCTGCAGGGCGATGAGAATGCCCAGGGCGATAACCAGATAATAGGTGAGCCGCGAGATGGCATAAGCCGTAGCATGATTGAACTGTCGACTCAGCACCCTGCGGGTGAGCCGCCGCACCCAGGCCGCCCACCACCACAAAAAAAACAGGATAATCAGAAACTCGGCAATACCGATGGGCTCGACAACAAGCCCGCCGGGCCACGGCCACGGCGTAGTAAACCAGTGCCAGAAATCTCCCAGATAATCATGCATTATGCGCACTCCCTTGATCTTCTGCCCATGCCGGGCGAGCGCATCCGGCTGGTCCGGCACCTATCTCAGTGCCGTACCCCGCCCCCTCAATTCCGCGCACCTCGCTGGATGACACTCGCCGCACAGTATCCAAGATACAACAACCCCTGCCGTAAAGCGCTGGCTTGCGTTACACTGAAGCAAAAATTTCGTGCATAAGGTAGCCCTGTGAAAGCATTTGTCAGCCAAGCCCTGCAAAGGGCGCTTCAACAACTCCACGCCCAGGGCAGCATTCCAAGGATTCCCGCCACCCTGGAGCTGGATCGCCCCAAGCAGGTGGAACACGGCCATCTCGCCAGCAATATCGCCCTGCTCCTCGCCAGAGCCGCCGGACGCAAACCACGCGATCTCGCCGCCGACATCGTCGCGGCCCTGCCCGCCTCGGAATGGATCGCCCGTACCGAGATTGCCGGCCCCGGCTTCATCAACTTCTTTTTGCAGCCGGCCGCCTTCCATGCGGTGATCCGCCAAGTACGCACTGAACAGGACCAATTCGGCGCCAACCAAAATGGCACGGGTCAATGCCTGCAACTGGAATTCGTCTCGGCCAACCCGACCGGTCCCCTGCACGTCGGACACGGACGCGGTGCCGCCTATGGTGCCAGCCTCGCCAACATCCTCCGCTTTAATGGTTTCGACATCTTCTGCGAATACTATGTCAACGACGCCGGGCGACAAATGGATATTCTCGCGGCCAGCGTCTACCTGCGCTATCTCGAAGCCGCCGGGGCGCTGCCCTGGTCCTTCCCTGAGAACAGTTATCGCGGCGATTATGTGCGCGAAATAGCGGCTCATCTCCGGGAGCAGGTCGGCGACCGCTTACAGCACGCGGCTGCCGGATTGCCGAACCTGCCCGAGATGAGCGACGGTGATACCGCCATCGACACCCTCATCGCCCACCTGAAGCAGTCCCTCGGCGAAAACTATCGCACCCTGCACAGCGCCGGACTGGACGAGATTCTCGCCGACATCCGCGACGATCTGGAGGACTTTGGCGTTCGTTACGAGCGCTGGTATTCCGAGCGCAGCCTGATGGATACGGGTGCGGTCGATGCCGCCGTCGCCGCCCTCGAAAAAGCCGGACATTGTTACACCCAGGAGGGCGCCCTCTGGTTCCGCGCCACTGCCTTTGATGACGACAAGGACCGGGTTTTGCGTCGCGACAATGGCGCCTATACTTACTTTGCCTCCGATGTGGCCTACCATGCTGAAAAATTTGCCCGCGGCTTCACCCACGTCATCGACATGTGGGGTGCGGACCATCACGGCTATGTGCCCAGGGTCAAGGCCGCCCTGCACGCCCTCGGCCTCGATGACCAGCAACTGGAAGTCGTCCTCGTCCAGTTCGCCATCCTCTATCGTGGTACCGAAAAAGTCTCCATGTCTACCCGCGCTGGCGAGTTTGTCACCCTCCGTGAACTGCGCGAGGAAGTGGGCAATGATGCCGCGCGTTTCTTTTATGTGCTGCGCCGCGCTGACCAGCATCTGGACTTTGATCTGGAACTGGCCAAAAAGCACTCCGAAGAAAACCCGGTATTTTATATCCAGTATGCCCACGCCCGGGTCTATTCCCTGCTGCGGCAGGCGGCAGAAAAAGGGCTCAGCCTGCCGTCAGCAGACGGCGTCGACCTGACAATCCTCCAGGAGTCCCGCGAGATCGCACTGGCCGACGCCCTCTGGCGCTTCCCGGAAGTAGTGGTCACGGCGGCCCGTGATCGCGAACCGCATCAGATTGCCTTCTATCTCAGGGAGTTGGCTGCAGCCTTCCACACCTACTACAATTCGACCCGAATTTTGGTGGAGGAGACGCCGCTGCGCCACGCCCGCCTGACGCTCTGTCTGACCGTCGCGCAGGCTATTGCCAACGGGCTGCGACTGCTCGGCGTCAGCGCACCGGAACAGATGTAAGGGATCATGCGCGATTACAAAAATCAAACCAGCCGCCCGCGAGCGCAGGAGCCGCGCCCGCCCGTCACGCCACGGCGGCGGACAGAGCCGGAAGAGGACCCCGAGGAAACACCGCCCCCCCCGGCACGGCGCTGGCCTTGGGTGTTGCTGCTTCTGGTGGTCGCGCTGAGTGCGGGGGTCTGGTGGTGGATAACGCAGATCCCCATCACCACCGGCAGACTCGGTCTAATCACTACCGGGACAGGGCTGCCAGCGACGACGACCCCCAGCGACCGCGCACCGGTAGCCGCGCAGCAACAGCCTGTTAGCCCGGCAGCGACCAACCATTCAGCCTCCCCATCGGCTACCCCGGCTACCACACAAACTCCGGTAAGCAGTCCACTCGCCGTCGCCACCCCCAGCAGTGCCACCGTGGCTTCTGCGACTTCCACCCGCAGCGGCGTCGACTTCAATTTTTACCAGATCCTGCCCAAGATGCATGTGGATATTCCTGCCGACATTCTCGGTAACGGCCCCGGTATTCCCAGTGCGGCGACCGCCAGCAGTATCAGCGTCGTTCACCAGCCAGTGACCATTCAGGTGGGCGCCTTCACCAACCGCGCCGCCGCCGCCGTCCTGCGCGATCGCCTCGCCCTGCTGGGGGTCAGCACCCAGATGGAAAAGGTAGAAGCCAGTCATGACAACACCCTCTACCGGCTCCGCACCGGCACCTTCGATTCTTTGGCAGCGGCCCAGCCCACGCTCGCCAAAATCCGCGGCATGGGCATCACCCCGCTGCTGCTGGGCAGCGGGATCATCGGCTCCGGAGTCAATGGACCGCTGTCGCAGTCGTCTCCAACGCCCTGATCGCGGCAGCCGGGGTTTCCTGACCACTCAACACCCGGTCCAGCCCTGGCAGATAGTGGTTGATGGTCTCTACACCAATCAGCAGATAAGGACGCAACAGAGAGGTACTCAACACAATGGCAGGTGCCTGGAGAATCGTCTTGAAGTTGATCTCCCCATCGTCCAGGTCCAGTTCAAAGTTACCCAAGGCCAATCCATAGTTGGCACGAGTCAGGAACTCCGCCACCGCCGGGCGTTTTCCCATGGTTATCTCCAGATTCTGGGGACGCAGGTAAAACAGGATACGCTCCCGTTCGCCATGCACATGGCAAAAAATATCCAAAACACCATTTGGCACCTGCAACGCGCAGGTGAGGACCGGATAATCAGGCAGCATCTTCGCTTCCCATTCCAGCTCGGCAAACAGTTTCTCGGCAACTTCCAAATGATTCATGATCGGTTTCCTTGTGCAACTATGGCCTCGGCGAGGCGAAAAAAGGTGGCCTGATCCAACGTCTCTGCGCGGCAGCCGGGATCAATCTGCAAACCCTGCAGGTCATCCGCACTCAAAATGCCGCGCAGATTATTAGCGAGTGTCTTGCGGCGCTGGGCAAAACTGGTGGCCACAATCCGCGTGAAAGACGCACGCAAGGGCAACGGTAGCAGCGCCGGACGGTGCGGCACCAAACGCATGAAGGCCGAGTCCACCTTGGGCACCGGAAAGAAATTGCCCGGAGCCACCGTGAACAGGAATTTCACCGCGCAATGCGCCTGTATCATCACCGAAAGCCGTCCGTAAGCTTTGGTTCCTGGCACCGCCACCATACGGTCTACCACCTCTTTTTGCAGCATGAAGTGCATATCCCGCACCCGTTCCGCCTGCTCCAGTATATGAAAAATCAACGGCGTCGCCACGTTGTAGGGCAGGTTACCGACTACCCGCAGGGCATTTCCGACACCGGCCAGCGCCGCGAAGTCGACCTCCAGCGCATCGGCCTGCATGACTTGTAGCTGCTCCGGCGGCGCCAGGGCGCGCAAACCGGCAATCATATCCCGATCCAGCTCTACCACCGTCAACTGCGGCAAGAGGCGCAGCAAAGCCTTGGTCAGTGCCCCCGGCCCCGGCCCGATCTCCACCAGTTGATCGCCGGGCACGGGGCGAATAGCCGCCACAATACGCTCAACGATCTGCGGCTGAACCAGAAAGTTCTGCCCAAACCGTTTTTTTGCGTGTGGCAGGCGCCCCTCTTGCACCATCAGCAGCCCTTCATGCTATATTCGACTGACGCCTCTAGCAGGCAATACGAAACGGAAAGCCTATGCACCTCGTGCTGCGCCTTGACGTCGGTGGTCGTCCCATGGCCTGGGAAACCTGGGAAGAAGCCGCGGCCCATTATGTCCGGGGCAATGTTGCCTGGACACTGGGGGATCCTTTCTTTACCGCTCACGGCGGCATCTGCCGCCGCAGCGGCATTCTCTCGCAACTCGACATTCATCCGGTCATCGCCGTCCGCGGTCGCCATCAGGGCAAAATTCGGCCCCCGGCACTGTCCAACCAGACCTTGTTTCATCGCGACCACCATCTCTGCATGTACTGTGGCAAACACTTCCCCATCCGCGAACTCACCCGTGACCATATTATTCCCATCTCCCGCAAGGGCAGGGATATCTGGACCAACGTGGTGACCGCCTGCCGCAGTTGCAACAGCCACAAGGACAACCGCACCCCCGACGAGGCGCACATGCCGCTGCTCGCGGTGCCCTTCACCCCGACTTGGGCGGAGTATCTGCTGCTCAGCAATCGGCGCATTCTCGCCGATCAGATGGAGTTCCTGATCGCCCAGGTGCCGGAAGGACGCAGTCGCATCTTTTGATGAGGTGGCGGGCCGAATCACGGGGCGTCAACAGGCTACGGCGCGCCGGTTACGGACGATCTCCACAGCAATATCCAGCGCCCGCAGCAGGCTGCCCCCTTCTGCCCGGCCGGTGCCTGCCACATCCAGCGCCGTGCCATGGTCCACACTGGTACGCACAATGGGCAAACCCAAAGTTATATTTACCGCCTCACCAAAGGCATGGTACTTCAGCACCGGCAGGCCCTGGTCATGGTACATGACCAGTACCGCATCGGCATCTTCCAGCAGGCGCGGGATAAACAGGGTGTCGGCCGGCCACGGGCCGCTGACCCGCAGCCCTTCTCCCTGCAGGGTCGTTATCACTGGCGCAATGACATCCTGCTCCTCATGCCCCAGATGTCCACCCTCCCCGGCATGGGGATTCAGACCAGCAACTAAAATACGGGGTGCCAAGAGGGCGAAATCTTCGCACAAGGCCCGGTGCAGGAGGCGCAGTGTGCCCTCCAACCCTTCCGGGGTAATGGCTGCCGCCACTTGCGATAAAGGCAGGTGAGTCGTCGCCAGCGCCACCCGCAAGCCGCGACCGGCCAGCAGCATAACCACCTCGGGACTGCCGCACGCTTCCGCGAGATATTCTGTGTGCCCGGTGAAGGGAATCCCCGCGTCGTTGATGATGCCCTTGTGCACCGGGGCCGTTACCAGCGCATCCGCAGCACCCGCACGTAACAGGTGCATCGCTTTATCCAGGGTAGCTAGTACCGCCGGTGCATTAGCCACATCCAGGTGGCCGGGGCGACAAGGCTGAGCCAGTGGTACGTCCAACACATGCAACACACCGTTTTCCGGCGCTGGCCAGGGATTGCCCTCCTGCCAGGGCTCCAGTCGCAGCGCTAAACCCAGAGTCAGGGCGCGGCTGCGCAGACAGTGCAGGTCGCCAATGAGCAGGACCCCGGAGGGCAAGGCGTGGCTGGCCAATTGCAGGCAAATATCCGGGCCGATGCCCGATGGTTCCCCCACCGTCAGCAACAAACGTGGCTCTGTGATCATTCCCCAGCCTCCTCGGGCAACACTTCCACTACTCCTTCCGGTCCTTCAATCCGCTGCGGAATACGCAAGACCCGCGCCCGCATCAGTCGGTCGCGAATATCGATGGTCAACACGTCACCCACCTGCACTAGCGCCCCCGCCTTAGCCATCCGACCATTGATCTGCACACACCCGGCATCACAGATTTCTTTGGCCAGGCTGCGGCGCTTGATCAGGCGTGACGTCTTGAGAAAAAGATCAAGACGCAAATGACCCGCCAAGCTTAGCGCCCTTGTCCGAGGATGTCCGTAAAAGCATCTTCCAGGCGCGGCTCCTGCAGGTGCAAATCAAGGATCTGGGCGGACAGTGTTTGCAATTGTGCCAGGACGTCCCCCAATGGGTTTTTCTGCGCGTCAATCTTGAGTACCCTGGTATTTTCTGCGGCGCCGGTCATCAATTCCGCCAATTCAGGAGGGAGCGTGCCCGGATCGCGGTCAAAGGTCACCGTCAGCACCCGCCAACTGGAGGCGCGCAGCAATTCATCCTTGCTGTCCAAAGCAACGATTCGCCCCTGCTGGAGAATGGCGATCCGCTGACAGAGTTCCTCGGCCTCTTCCAGATAATGGGTGGTGAGAATGACCGTATGGCCCTCTTCATTATAGCGCCGCATAAAACGCCAGAGGCCCTGACGCAGTTCCACATCCACCCCAGCGGTCGGCTCATCCAGCACCACCACCGGGGGCCTGTGCACCAAAGCCTGGGCAATGAGCACCCGCCGCTTCATGCCGCCGGATAAAGCGCGCAAATTGGCATTGGCCTTGTCCGTCAGATCCAGCTCCGCCATCAGCTCATCAAGCCAGT